>JABDPK010000048.1 GCA_013042795.1 Saprospiraceae bacterium
AAAGGGATATATGCCATAGAAAACAATTCCAACTCACTGGCCTTTTCACCTGGAAGTGAATCAGCAATCGTTCTCAACTCCTCATTTAATGCCCTGTTTCCGTTGATGACAAGATCAGCACCCAGCAAGGCTTTTGATTGTTCGTCGATATCCCGAACAAGGTTATAATTGAAAGAGTTTATGGCCACCAATGCCGTGATTCCAAGGATTATGGAAGACATAAACATGATCAGGCGGCCGGTATTTTTGCGACTGTCCCTTAAGGCGGTTTTTATGATAAATAGGAAATCAGACATTTTGAGCTAATGGACTTTGTTCAACTTTTTCATCAGAGATAATACTTCCGCCTTTCAACCTGATGATCCTGTTTGTTTTATTCGCCAAATCCAGGTCATGTGTGACGAGTATCAAAGTTGTATTCTTCTCCCTGTTGATTTCAAATATTAATTCTTCAATATGTTCCCCGGTGCTGTCATCAAGATTTCCGGTCGGTTCATCAGCAAAAAGGATCTGGGGTTGGTTGGAAAAAGCTCTTGCGATAGATACCCGTTGTTGCTCTCCCCCGGACAACTGGCTAGGATAATGGCTCGTTCTGTCTCCAAGCCCTACCCTGTCGAGAAGTTCCCTTGATCTCTTCCTGGCATCATTAAAACCAAGTAGTTCGAGAGGAATCATCACATTTTCCAATGCTGTCAGGGTTGGAATAAGCTGGAAATTCTGAAAAACAAACCCCACCTTCCGATTCCTCAATGAAGCTCTTTCATCCTCAGTCATGTCATTAACCATTTCACCACACAGATTAATTGTTCCATGGCTTGGATTATCCAAGCCGGCACACAATCCAAGTAAAGTTGTTTTTCCACTTCCGGAAGGGCCAACTATCGATAGAGATTCTCCATCTGTCACATCAAATGACACCTCATTTAACACAGTTAATTCTCTGCTACCGCTTTTATATAATTTACTTACTTCCCTGACACTTAGAATATTTGACATAAATCTTGTTGATTTGTATAAAATTGAATGCTTAAATGAAGCACACACTTTTATTAACACTTGTTTTCCTTACCTGCTTTTTACAGCCAGGCTGCAAAGATAAACAGACTGGAGACAAAGAAGTTGTAAATAATCAGATGAAAGACACCGAGAAATCGACAGAAAATGTCAATGATGAAAAAAATACAATCCTTTGCTTTGGAAATAGCCTGACCGCAGGATATGGTCTTGAAGAAAACCAGGCATGGCCCTATTTATTACAAATGAGAATTGATTCTCTTGAAATGTCATATAAAGTAATCAATGCAGGACTTTCAGGAGAGACAAGTTCTGGTGGACTCAGCAGGATAGAATGGGTCCTGAATCAACCGGCAGATATTTTCATTTTGGAATTGGGCGCAAATGATATGTTGAGAGGCATAGACGTCAACAGTACAGAAAGAAATCTCGATTCAATCCTTACCATCGTAAAAAAGACAAACCCGGAAACAAAAATTGTCATTGCAGGTATGCTTTCACCACCAAATATGGGTGCATCTTATGAAAAACAATTTAACAGCCTGTTTACCAGGATAAGCGAAAGGCACGAAGGTAAGCTGATCCCTTTCTTTCTTGAAAATGTGGCCGGCGTCCCTGATTTGAATCTGCCGGATGCCAAACATCCAAATGAAAAAGGTCAACATATTGTCCTCGAAAATGTCTGGACAGTCCTTGAAGACATGCTATGAAGAAAGACTATTCTGCTTCCCTGATTTTGCCAAAAAGAAAATCATAGGTCAGGAAGATCATTAATGAATGCGCTATCGTATTGACATTATTTTGGCTACTGAACTCATAGAAATTAAAAATATTGAAGTTGGACAGATCGGATAACTGCCTTCCGCCTGATTTCTTTCCATAGCCATAGTCAAAACCAATCGACAATTCATTGTTTTTCCCAATAAAACGGGCTCCTCCCGATACATGATAAATACTAGGAGAAGATGACAGGTAGTCCGCAATATCATTGATGTTCAGGTTATTATTTTGATTATAATCCGTTCTGAAACCCCAAATCCATGTCAGTTTTTCATTCACCTTTCTTTGAAACCCGAGCGCGAAATTCGTGACACTGTTATTGGATGTTGATACCAGGATGCTTTTTTCAAAGCCACTTCCAGCCAGACCTTCGTAAGGGTCATCGGTTTCTTCAAAAAGTGTATATTCCTTGAGACCTTTAAAGTATTCAGTAGAAAAAGACACGGTCAGATCGTCAAACCTGTATTCAAAACCTAAGCCGAATGAAGCAGGGGTTTTATATCTATGCAAAGGCGTATCTTTTTGATTGGACTGGACTTGAATATCCGTTGCCGTAATCCTTTCTTCATCAAAATTATAGGAAGCTGATTTGTGAATAAATCCATAGGAAGGACTGGTGTAAGTAAGTCCGAGTTTGAAGTTATCCGCACCCCAGATAAATCCGAGTTTGGTCAACCAGCCTCCATAAGCATTGATACCATATCCAAAGTCAGACCTCCATCCCAGTGCCAGTGTTTCCGGATCTTCGGTGAGAAGTATCTCTTTTTTGAAATCAAACTGAAGGCTTTCATCATGCCAGATTGAGTATTGGGATATCCCTACGCCAAGGTTATCCATGATATTATAAGATAAACCTACACCCAGCCACTCCTGCGACAGTTCCCTTTTGAATTCCACATCCGCCAGGTAAAATATTTCATAGAAATTCTCTACAGGTAATACTGTCCGGTCTTTATAGGAAATATTTGATGACAACCTCTGAAAACTGGCGACACCCAAAATGATCTTGTCTGTCTTAAATGGTTTGATCCTTACAGCCGCAAAACCGGGAGAAAACCCAAGATCTTCATCCTTGAAGGAACTACCGTTGCCTGTAAAATTTGTTGTCTCAAGAGAAGAATATGTCGGGGTAAGAAAAGAAAATACGAAACCCAGGTTATTACCCTGACCCATACAGGCCGGATTATAAAAAATGGCTGTTTCATCATCAGAGGATGCAATGACTGCTCCATTCAACAAAAGTCCTTTCGCACCGTATTGGTGCGTCCAGTAATGTGCATCGATCTGGGCATTTACTGCAAAGGAGACAAAACAGAATATGGCAGCATATATGACTTTCCTATTGACAGCAATCATGATATTAAAATACATAATTCCTGCAGTGACTTATGCGATTCATTAAACTTTGAACTAAAATTAACATTCAAAGTAGACGATTCAATCCAATCTTTAAATACTGGACACAGTGCCTGACCAAGGCACAAAACTGTAAGTGCCACTCTTATCTTTTATAAAATAACTGGGTATCTGCAGCTGTTATAAATAGAAGTTTGTTTAAAATGACATTCAGAAATTCTAGTCATACGAGACAAAGTCATCAACTTTTTGATAATTATCTCCCTGAATACAGCACCAGGTGCTTTGCACAAAAAATAATTCACTTTTTTTGCTCTCGGTGCAACGTTTTTTAACTCAAATGATAATTATAGATGTAAGACTTAATTAATCATTAAAACAAAAACAATGAAATTGAAAAACATATTAGGAATTCTGCTGCTCTTCTTTTCTGCATTTATGCTCACAAATTGTGAAAAAGAAAACCTTGATATGATTGAAATTGAGGAAGAAGAGATTACTGTTGATACGACAATTATATCCAATAATTTGATTTTCAGGAGTAATCCAGGTACTCAATCTGGTGGATTGGAATTGGACTGCATTACTATTCTTTACCCATTTGATTTGCTGAAATCTGATGGAACCACGATTAGTATCAACAATGATGATGACTTTTTGAGCCTCATCGATAGTACTGCAACTGGTTCAGATATCATTGACTTTGTATATCCTTTAGATGTACTAGACGATGAAGGTGAACAGGAAACGATAGATGATGCTGAAGAACTCGCTGAAATGTTTGCAGAATGTGTACCGGATGGAGGTTGGACTACAGATGAATTCCCGGCATACCTTGTAAGTTTTGATAACTCATGTTATACACTTCAATATCCATTAACACTTGAAACACTGGATGGAACAGAGCTAACTGCAAATGATGAAGAGGATTTCATAGAGTTAATGACAGAAGAGATTGTATTCTTTGTCTTTCCGTTCAATGTAATTCATGAAGATGGGAATACAGAGACCGTAAATGATGTCGATGAATTATTTTCTCTCCTGATATCCTGCAATGGATTTTATATTGATTCAACAGACTGGGAGTGGGAAACTGGCTTTGAGTACATCGGTTGCTATATGATTGGATTTCCACTTGATGTAGTGGTCAGTGATGGCAGTGTCGTTACAGTCAACAATCACATGGAATTATGTGACCTGATGCTTGTAGGTGAGTTGGTGGATTATGCCTATCCACTTATACTGACGGATGAAGACGGAAATACTGTCATCGCCAATAATGAAGATGAATTGTATGAATTGTTGGAAGATTGTGATGATTTTATTTCAGGATCAGGGGATGCATTTCTTTTGTTCCTTGGCACTCAACCTGTGGATTCTCTTGGTACTACGGGATGCTATACAATCAATTATCCTATAACAGTTACAGGTGAAACAGCCACTGGTGTTATGGAAATCGAGATCTTCTCAGACCAGGAAATCCTTGAGTTATCGGTACCAGATGCTTCCCTGGAATACCCCGTATCCGTGACATTGACCAGTGATGGATCTGTTGTTGAACTAAATGGAATTGAAGAAATATTTGAACTACTGGAAGATTGCTTCTAGAGCTTCTTAAAAGAGAAAAATATAAATGGTATCTCCCGAGATAATCCTGGCTTGTTTGAGAAATGAACAGAAGGCGCAGAAGGCTTTGTATGAAGCCTCTGCTCCCTATGTT
>JABDPK010000050.1 GCA_013042795.1 Saprospiraceae bacterium
CAATTACAGATTATTTCTTTAGAGATAAGCTTCAAAGTACCTTTCAACGATATTTTCCATGGGTTTTTTATTATTCGGTCGTGATATTTGCATTTCTGCACGTCTATAATTTCGAATTAAGTTCAGAACAATGGTTCCTGGGGCCATTGCTGGTGATTCCCCAATTTATTTTGGCTCTACTATTAGGATATGTAAGAATTCGAAATAATATATGGTCAAGTATTTATTTACATGCATTAAATAATTTCATTCCTCTTTCACTGGTTTTTGTCTCGGGTCAGATGCAATGAAAAAAAATCATCGGCATCGGGACCTTTTTTCAATTTTTTTTGTTTGGAAAATTACTTAAACCTCGAAAAAATCGAAATACCATTATCTTTGCGCCTTTAGAAAACATCTGAGAATATCATAGTAAAGCCTAAAATTTCTAATCCTATGCCTAAAAAGACTAGATACAGTGACAAGGAACTTCAAATGTTTGACAAGATTATAATTGCCAAACTTGAGAAAGCCAATGAAGAGCTCAACTATTATCTGAATCAGATCCAGGAGCTTGCCGAACGTGAAGAAACCAAAATTAAAGGTTTGGATGATGGCAACGGAACCCTTGAAAGTGAAAGACTTCAGTCACTGGCTGCAAGACAAAGAAAGCTTATCCGCCATTTGGAGAATGCAAGAATCAGGATCCAGAATAAGGTATATGGTATCTGCAGGGATACAGGTGAATTGATATACAAGGCAAGACTCAAAGCCGTTCCACACGCTACATTAAGTATTCAGGCAAAGCAAAGACGTTCCAGGTAAGTATTGAAGACTCAAACCCGGAATTTAAAACTCAAACCACAAATTATTGAAGAATACAAGGATACTTATTGGACTGATACTGATTGTACTGCTCCTTGACCAGTGGTTAAAATTTTATATTAAACTCAATTTTTCGATAGGAGAGGGATTTAAAATCCTTGGATTCGATTGGGCCCGGATACATTTCATAGAGAATGAAGGAATGGCATTCGGAATCCTATTGG
Source organism: Saprospiraceae bacterium (assembly GCA_013042795.1). The sequence goes on from JABDPK010000050.1 coordinate 1,029, forward strand.
GAGGAGTGACCGGCAAATATGTATTGAGTATTTTCAGAATTTTAATGGTTGGATTTCTTATTTATCTGCTCAGGTCAATGGTCAGAACCAGGGAGTCATTTGGATTGCAAATCAGTTTTGCATTGATTATTGCCGGTGCATTGGGAAATATTTTGGACAGTGCTTTTTATGGTTTGATTTTTTCCGAATCCGGATATCATAGTCCTATACCAGCAGTTCTTTTTCCGGAAGAAGGGGGTTACGCCCCATTTTTGCAGGGTAAGGTTGTAGATATGTTTTATTTCCCGCTTATTGATGGATATTTTCCTGATTGGGTTCCCTTGTTCGGAGGAGATCGTTTCCAGTTTTTCAGACCAGTTTTTAATGTGGCCGATTCAGCAATATCAGTGGGTGTAGCATTGATATTGATATTTTACCGATCTTATTTCATATCGGGTGACAAGAGTAAAAATCAAGAGACGGAAACAGGGTCAACGGACTCAATTTCGGAGGAAGAATAACTATTTTACTTGTTCAAAAAGTTATTTACTGCTCGTTCCGCTCTTTCAAGTATGGTATAATCAATCTGGTAATGCATAAATTTCCCTTCCTTTCTAGCTTTTACAACACCGGCCATTCTTAACAACTTCAAATGCTGAGAAGTGACGGATTGTTCGATTTTCAAAGTGTTATATATCTTGTTAACATTTATAACGCCTTGAAGATCAATAAATTCCAGAATTTTTAAACGCAAGGGATGGGCTAAAGCTTTCATCAATATAGCAGAATACTGTAGCTTCTCGTTCTCAAACCTAACCTTAGTCTTCATCATTAGTTTACTTAGTTTTTCTTATTATTTGTAGACCCTTGATGACAAAGATTAAAATTTCTTTTCGTTTAAAAAAGAAATATTACAAAAAAATCTAATTTATTAGGAACTAGTTATGTGTATACTATATATACAAAAAGTTGTTAATCTATTGATCAACAACTTCTCATATTAAATATCTTTAAATTTCTTACTACTATCCTGCAAGCTCTTCTACCAGCTTCGATATCTGGTTTAGCCTGTCCTTATCCAGTGAATAGTAGATAAACTTACCCTGTCTTTCGGTGAGTACAACGCCTGCTCTCCTGAGGATGGCTAGGTGTTGTGAGGCTACGGATTGTTCCAAGCGTAACTTAATATATATATCCGTAACTGTCATTGTTTGACTATCTTCCAGCAAATCAATAATTCGTTGTCTTAATTTGTGGTTCACAGCTCTGAGCACCAGAACTGCTTTCCTAAGATCTGCATAGTCCAACTGTATATCTTTACCACCTTTTTTCAGGGTAACAGTTTCGTTCTTTTTATTTCTCATAGGTAAGTTTTAATAAAGTTGATTTAATACGTGAATAGTATTAACCAAAACTGTACCAAAAGTCAGCTCAGAATAGTGTATTAATGTATAAGTGTCTGAAAAAGAACGGATTATAGTGTTAACAAAATTGTTACTTTATTAAGAATTACTTAAAAAAGAGCCTTTTTTGACTTGGTAATATTAGGTAATTTGTGATATATCGGGTTAAAATATGCTGAATCCTCAAAAGCATTATTCCTGAATTTACTATCGGTCAGGGAAACCATATATTTTGCAACCGGTGGATGAATATCATATTCAGCACCTTTATGTTTTAATATATCTTTCGCTTTTTCGGCTCCATCTCCGCAAAAAAGAACGTTTTCAAATTCAATAAAGCTGTTTTCGTCCAATATCTTATTATCTACTTCACTGACTACTTCAAAATTTGAGTTATAGATGCTATAATACACTTCCTTCCGACGGGCATCAATTAAAGGTATATAATGATAATAGCTGTGATCCGATGTGTAAACTCTATTGACAATTGCTGCAAGTGTATCAATCCCGATTAGTGGTATCCCGAGCGCAAAACATAATCCTTTGGCACAGGAAAAGGCAATTCTGAGACCTGTATATGAACCCGGACCACTACTGACCGCAATAGCATCCAGATTTGAAAGCTGAAGTTCTGTTTTATTCAGGCAGTTGTCTATTAGCAATGTGATCTCCTTTCCGTGATTCATTTTTTCATTGCTTTGAACAAAGCTTTCACACTCCCCATCTATACCCAGGGCTACGGAACAAAACAATGCTGAAGATTCGAGGCAAAGGATATTACGCATAAAGATTCTTATTTCTTCTATGGTTGTAATAGACCCTTATATTGTTCTGAATCATCGAAAAGCTCGATAGCATGTGTGACTTCTTTGTCGTTTTTTAATCTTTGATAGGCTTTCCCTTTCTGATAATATAATCTTGTAGCTATTTGCTCTTCTATCAGATTTATAATTTCTTCCCTGTTATTTTCCAGGGCACTGGATTTTGCATGCGTCAGTTTGTTTTCTATTTCATTGACTTCATCCAAAATGAGCATGTTGCCGTCCTCAGAAAGATTGGATTTTATTTTTTCGATCAATTTTTCATTTTCAGTTTCATATTCGAATTCCATATTGCTGACAAATGACTTGAATTTTTCGAAGTCCTCAAATACCGTTTCTTCGATTTCCATCGAATCCGTGACTTCAACATTTTTCATATAATCTGTTACATACTTGAAGATTATATTTTGGTTAAGCAGTTCGGTAGCAATTTTAGAGGCCTTACTTTCTTCGATTAAATAATCAGGAGTTACACCTCCACCATCCAATACAGTTCTGCCGTTGGAAGTCTTAAATCTTGCTCTTTTTTCATCAGGAATATCAACAGGTTCTCCGTCTTCATATTCTACACTCTGAATACATCTTCCTGAAGGAATATAATATTTGGAAGTTGTGAGTTTCACCTGGGAATTAAATCCGACATCTGCTGTATTTTGAACAAGGCCTTTACCATAACTTCTTTGTCCCATAAGGATACCTCTGTCAAAATCCTGGATAACTCCCGAGACTATTTCTGAAGCCGAAGCAGATTTTTTATTGATCATTACAATAATTGGTATGTCTTCATCAAGTGAGAACCCCTGGGTTTTATAGGATACGTCCCGTTCTCGCACCTTACTTTTTACACTGACAACTTCTTGCCCCTTAGGAAGAAAGATATTGCATATTTTGATGGCCTCTGCTAATAAACCACCACCATTATTCCTAAGATCAAGAATTAATCCTTTCATCTCGGGGTTTTCATTCTTCAGATCTCTCAATGCAAATCTTATGTTTTTGGATGCGCCTCCTGTAAAGGTAGAAAGCGCAATGTACCCGACATCATCACTGACAAATCCGGAATAGGGGACATTAGGTATGTTTACCTGTTTTCTGACCAATGAAATATCAAAAGGATCTTTTTCCCCGGGACGAAGGATTGTCATATTTACATCCGTGCCGGGTACGCCCCTGAAAATCTGTGTGACTTCTTCCCTTGGCTTTCCTTTAGTTGACTTGCCTTCAATAGCTATAATCTGATCCCCTGATTTCAGCCCGGCCTTGACGACGGGACTGTTGGCATAAGGTTCTATAATGGTCACATAATCATCAATTTTCTTGACAACAGCACCAATACCTTCATATTTCCCATCCCTGCTGATTCTGTATGATGTCACTTCTGATTCAGAAATATAATTGGTGTAGGGATCCAGAGAACCCACCATAGCATCAAGTCCGACTTTCATAAGCTGTGACGGATCGATGTCATCAACATAGTTGGCATTTAGTTCTTTGTATACTTTGATGAATATTTCAATATTCTTTGAAATTTCATACAATTTGTCATTGTTGAATCCAAAAGATGAAAGGAATAAGCTTCCACCGATGACAAGTGCTAATACGAATCTTTTCTTCATTATAATATTAAATTGAATATTAAGAGAACGAATTTAAACCGTTCTGGTGTTTCCTTTACTTAAAAAAATCACAAATAATCAAAAATCAGCAAGGAAAGCTTCCGTTAATTGCAATAATTCTATTGGTTTTTCTGAATGTACCCAATGACCTGCACCATCAATAGTAGCAATTTGGCTGTTTGGAAAATAATTACTGATTATGAATTCATCTTCTTTACTAATATAATCTGAATTACTACCCCTGACAAACAGTGTGTGGTTTGTAAAAGGCGGATATGGTCTGATTTCAGAAATGATCTTATCATAGTTTTTCCATAAGGAATCCAGATTAGCCTTCCACCTGAAATTATTCTTTTTGTCCCTGGTCAGGTTTTTCAAAAGGAAATGAACAACTGCATCATCATTTATCTTGCTTTTCAGTACCTCAAATGCTTCAGTCCTGGAACTGATTTTTTCAAGATCAAGGGTCATCATTGTATTAAATGTCTGGTGATGACTTCCCTTGTATGACCTTGGAGCCATATCAACAATGATAGACTTCATGACCTTGTCTCTAAACAGATCCATGAATTTCATTACTGTTTTACCACCCATCGAATGCCCGATAAAATGTGCCTGGGGAAGACCCATGTCAGCCATGAATTCACTGACATCTTCAGCGAGAATATCATAATCGAATTCATCAGAATGAAATGACTTTCCGTGATTTCTCTGGTCAACGGCAAAAACCCTGAAATTTTCACTTAATTTTCGGGCAAATGAATGCCAGTTATCCAGCATTCCAAACAAACCATGTAATATTATAACCGGGTCTCCGGTGCCATATTCACGGTAATTCAAATTCGACTCTTTCATTTATGCAGGTAAATGTCTTTTTTTTAAAATAATTTTGAAAGCTTATAGTTCATCTAAATGTCATTTAAACTTATTTCAAAGTATCAGCCAACAGGCGATCAGCCTGAAGCAATCAATCAATTGGTAAATGGTGTTGAAACAAGTGATCGCGCACAGGTACTCCTGGGAGTGACCGGATCCGGTAAGACCTTTACTGTAGCAAATGTTATTGAAAAAGTCCAGAGACCGACACTTGTACTTACGCATAATAAAACTTTGACTGCTCAACTTTACGGTGAATTAAAAGAGTTTTTCCCTGATAATGCTGTTGAATATTTTGTGTCATATTACGATTATTATCAGCCTGAAGCCTATATTTCTGTTAATGACACTTATATAGAAAAAGATCTTTCAATCAATGAAGAAATAGATAAACTTAGATTGAGGGCTACTTCTTCATTATTATCAGGCCGGAGGGATGTGATTATAGTTTCTTCTGTATCCTGCATATTTGGAATGGGAAATCCTGAAGACTATAAGTCAGGGATTATCAGACTACAACCCGGGCAGCATTTTTCACGAAACCAGTTCCTGTACAAGTTGGTCGAAATACTTTATTCAAGAACAGAAAGCGATTTTAAACGAGGCACGTTCCGGGTTAAAGGTGATACAATTGATATCAATCTTCCATATGTAGAATTTGGATACAGGATTACCTTTTTCGGTGATGAAATAGAAACAATAGACAGGATAGACACGGATAGCGGTAAAAGGGAGATTTCCCTGGAACATGCCGCAATCTTCCCTGCGAATCTGTATGTTGCCCCAAGGGACAGGTTCCAGTATATTATAAAAGATATCGAGGATGAACTTGCAGATCATGAAAAATTCTTTGAACAGGAAGGCCGTTTCCTTGAAGCCAAAAGAATTAGGGAGCGCGTAACCTTCGATCTTGAAATGATGCGTGAGCTCGGTTATTGCAACGGTGTAGAGAATTATTCAAGGTTCTTTGATGGACGCAATGCAGGGACAAGACCTTTCTGTCTCCTGGACTATTTTCCTGAGGACTGGATGATGATCATAGATGAAAGCCATGTGACTATTCCACAGGTACGGGGAATGTGGGGTGGAGACAGGGCCAGGAAACTGAATCTTGTCAATTTCGGATTCAGATTGCCTTCAGCACTAGATAACAGACCTTTAAGTTTTTCAGAATTCGAAAATATTATCAACCAGGTGATCTATGTGAGCGCCACCCCGGGAGACTATGAACTGGAGCAAACTGAAGGCCTTGTTGTTGAACAGATTGTGAGACCGACTGGCCTCCTGGATCCACCGATCCAAGTACGTCCGAGCATCAATCAAATTGACGACTTGCTTGATGAAATCAACCTGCGGATAGTAAAGGAAGAAAGAGTTCTTGTGACTACTCTTACCAAGAGAATGGCCGAAGAGTTAACAAAATATCTTGTCAAATTAGATATTAAGGTGCGTTATATTCATTCAGAAGTTGATACACTGGACAGGGTAGAAATTATAAGGGACCTGAGACTGGGTGTTTTCGATGTTCTCGTAGGGGTAAATCTTCTCAGGGAAGGACTTGATCTTCCAGAAGTATCGCTGGTAGCAATTCTGGATGCAGATAAGGAAGGTTTTCTCAGGAATAACCGGTCATTAACACAGACTGCCGGACGAGCTGCCAGGAATGCCAATGGGTTGGTTATATTCTATGCTGATTCTGTGACTAACAGCATGCAAAAAACCATAGATGAAACAAATCGGAGAAGAACCATTCAAATCGCTCACAATGAAAAACATGGCATTACACCGACAACAGTATCCAAATCCAGGGAGGAAATAATGGCTCAAAATTCGATTCTTGATGTGCGTGGGTCTCAAAAGAGAGCATATATTGAACCTGATGAACTGGATATCGCAGCTGATCCTATCCTGGAATATATGAACAAGGACCAGATCAAAAGACTAATCGATGAAACTCAAGCCAAAATGAAAAAAGCCGCTAAGGAACTCGATTTCATAACTGCAGCACAATACAGGGATGAGCTTTTTGCATTAAAGAAGAAGATAAAAGCTTCTGTATAACTCAATTGGTAGATTTATTTCGTTAATATTTCTATAATAATTGGCCTAGATGAAACAAATTGAATATGTTTCCTATTACATTTTATGAGTCAACTAATATTGATTAATTAAAGTATATTGCTTTTTAGATCTATGACTTTACGACGAAATCTTCAGACAGGCTTGTTGTCCATGCTATTTTCTGTTTTCACAATTATTGTGATTTCACAGGATGTTACTTTATATAATCCTTCGTTCGAGGATTACCCACATCCTGGCGCAGTTAATGAATACAATATAGCCACCGAAATTGACGGATGGTTCGATTGTGCAACATATAATGGTTTCGCAGGAGAAACACCACCGGATATCCATGATGGTTCCAACCAGATTGAATCCTTCTGGAAAAATACAATGCACTCTGCACATGGCAGAACTTATCTCGGTATGGTTGTAAGGGATAATGAATCCTGGGAAGCATTATCGCAGCGTCTTGCGACACCTTTGAGAAAAGGACGGTGTTATGAATTTTCGATATACCTTGCCCGATCTGATAATTACTGGAGTTCGAGGAGAGTAGATGATCCCGATGATCCTGAACAGAATTTTATAAAGCCGGCCGTTTTTCAATTATGGGGCGGTACGGGAAGATGTGGAGACAGAGAACTTCTTGCGGTTTCTGATCCCGTAGATTATAAGGAATGGAAACAGAACACTTTTATCATAGAACCAAAGTTTGATTACCATTTTATTACTATTCAGGTATTTTATGAAACACCTGTACTTTGGCCTTATAACGGCCATATTCTTGTTGATGGCGCTTCAGAATTCAAGCTGGTTGACTGCGATGAACCTGAGTACGTTGTTTTTGAACGAGAAAAGAAGGAAAAAGAAATTAAGACCAGGAAAATGCCTGCGCACAAAGCCAAATCCAGGAAAACTGAAGTTTTCAATCGGGAAAAACGGCAAAATGAAGTGGATACAATAGTTTATGTGCGACCATCAAATGAAAAGATACTGGCTGAACTTGACAGGAAAACAGTTAAAAAAGGGCAGCGTATAAAAATTGATAAACTGTATTTTGAGGCTGATACAACATCCATTGGCGTTGAATCTTACCAGGTTTTAAATGAAGTTTATGAGTTCTTAAACGATAATACAGATATCATTGTTGAGATAGGTGGACATACTAACGGAATACCACCTCATACGTACTGTGACAAACTTTCTCAGGCCAGGGCGGAAGCTGTGGCAAAATATTTGATTAATAAAGGTATAGATAGCGAGAGAGTACAGTCAAAAGGATATGGAAAACGCAGGCCAATTTCTTCAAACAGTACAGATGAAGGTCGAAAAAAGAATCAAAGAGTGGAAATTAGAATAATCAGCATGGATAGTTAAATACTGGATTGCAGGATAGTGTCGGATGATATAATTGAATAAATTTATTTTAAAATTAAATTGTAATCAGAATGAAATGGAAGGGTTTAATAATTGTTGGGCTTGTATTGAGTAGTATCTTCCTGGGTGCTTATTATCCAAATGTAAATTACAGTCAGAAAGAGAGCCTCATTCTGAATGCTGTGATCAATTACCTTGATGTATTACATTTCAAGCCAAAGTCCATTGATGATGATTTCTCCTCTCAGGCTTTTGATGAATTCATTGAAAGTGTCGATCCAGGCAAAAGGTTTCTTATTCAGTCAGAAATAGATCAACTGAGTATCTATAAGGATAAGATCGATGACAATGTCCGAAACAGATCATTCGAATTTTTTGATGCAGCTTATGATATAATTC
>JABDPK010000051.1 GCA_013042795.1 Saprospiraceae bacterium
TTGCAAACTATGGAAGGTTTGGTAGGCCAGCCTTTAATGGACACCATCATGTATAAGTACTTCAATAAATGGAAATTCAAGCATCCTGACAGGTATGATTTCATTGAAGTTGCAAACGAAGTGGTTATTGAGAAAATGAATCATAAATATTCCGAAGGGATGGATTGGTTTTTTGACCAGGTATTGTTTGGTACAAATGAATGTGATTATGCGGTAGCCTCGATTGAAAACCTCGAAGCACCCTCGCAAAGAGGCTTCCTGAATGGAACAGAAGAGTGTGAGATAGTAGAATCAGGAATAGGCGCCTTTATATCTTCCGTAATCCTTCACAGGAAAGGTGAAGTAATCATTCCACAGGAAATCAAAATTACATTTGAAGACAACAGTTCCAGGCAATATCAATGGAACGGCAAAGAAAGAAGTTATGAAATTCAGATCAGGACAGATTCGCCAATCAGTCTTGTAGAAATTGATCCCGATAAGAAAAATATGCTTGATGTAAACTTCTTAAACAATTCGTTGAAAGTTGAAAGGACGAAAAGCCACTGGATGAGGCTTAAGTGGAAGATGATAACTGTCATGCAAAATATTTTGGAAGCCAGTTCATTGATGTTTTAGCATGAAGGATATATTCAGATCATATAAAATTGGTTGGCTTTGTTTCCTGTATAACTGGAGATTCATCCTTTTTATATTTATTGTGAACCTTGTTCTTGCCTACATTGCTGTAGGACCCCTGTCTATGGCGATGGAAGATGCTTTTGGCAACAATGGGCAGTTGGAACAACTGATAGGTTCATTTGATTATGTTATCGTTTCAGATTTCCTGAGATTATACAGGCTCAATGTGACAACGGTTATGAAACATATTATACCATTGAGCGTGGTTTATCTTATCTTTTATTGTTTCATATACGGAGGACTTACGGATGTGGCTGTCAATGGGTTAAAAAGATTGAATTTCTCAAGAATCTTTGGCTCGTGTGCAAGGTATTTCTGGAAAATGATCTGGCTTGCCATATTGGTGTTTGTAATTTTTGGAATCGTCTTCTTCTTATTATTCAGATTTTTTGCAATTGAAGGCTTTAATCCATTTGAACTGGAGACAGAAACCGGAATCCTGAATAGGTTCTGGATATCCTTAGTGTTTTTATCGATAGCCTCATTTTTATTAACAACCTTCAGGGATTTTTCAAAAATCAGTATCGTTCAGGAAGATAAGCATCAATTTGTACCAGCCATTAAGACAGGATTCCATTCTGCGCTCAAACCAATGAACCTTATGCTTTCTTTTTTGAATGTTTTGGTATTGGTTATTGCCCTTATTTTATACCATGTCTTTAAAATACGCATTGGAGAATTTAATATTGCGGTTATTATTATTGGCCAGTTATTGGTATTTTTTAGGATAGCCTATAAATTGATTCGATTAGCATCATTTAATGCTATTCAAAGCGCAAACACGGATGTTTAAAATTCTTTTTCAAATATTCAAATTTGTATTTATTCTGGTCTTTCCTTTTGTTTTGCTGATCAGGGGATCTGTATTTTTGCATTCACAATATGAACTATTTCCCTGGTTGTGTATTCTTGGAGGTGCCTTGTTCACCGTAATCCTGTTATTTATATATTTCAGTTTTATCTATGGCAGCCTGTCCGGAAAATTTGGTGATAGCGGCTCTGTCAAAAGGAGGGTTTTAATAGCTATACTGATTGTGGTGTTATATGCATTTCATGGGTTGTTTTACATTGGCAATAAAAACCTTAAAAATAATAGTCTGAAATCAGAGGTTCTGGATGTTCACCCGATTCTAAGACTGAGTGTGAGTACCTTGATTCACCTTGATAAAGATTTAATAATAACTGATGCTGACAGAATGCCGGAAGATTACAGGAGGATGGGACTTAAATCCAGGAATCATTCCCTGCATTATAAACAGTCCAACGGATATAGTCATGCCCTTGATATCCGCACTAATTACAGGAATGAAATTAGGAATTTTCTTGTCAGGGCTTATTTTCAATTAATGGGATTCAGAACCATCAGGCATTCGGATTCCGGGACGACAGGTGATCACCTTCATGTTTCTTTGATGAGCCATGACCGACCATATGCCAAATAGGCATCAGACAAATGTCTTTATCGCTTTCCTGTACTTTGACGGACTTTCTCCTGTGACTTCTTTGAACAATTTGGTAAAATGGGAAAAGTTATTAAATCCGCTCTGATAGCATACTTCTGTAATGCTAATCTTTTGCTCTGCAATCAGTTTGCAAGCATGGACAATCCTGTATTCGTTAACGAACCTCGTAAATGTCTTACTTGATAATTTCTTGAAATAACGACAAAATGCCGGGACGGTCATATTTACATGTGATGCGATTTCCTCAAGCGTGATAGTTTCAAGGAATCTTTCCCTTACAAATGCATAGATCATTTCAGGACGCTCATTATCTTCCGTAGGTACCTCGAAAGAATATTCAGTAGCATTCAGCATCTGATATTGTGATGATTCAGCCATATCTTTTAATACTTCAAGTAAGGCAATCAATCTGTCAAATTTATCAAGTTCAGGAATCTGTTCTATTTTTTGACCTATATGGTATTTAGATTCACCAAGGAATGAAATACCGTATTTGGCTCTTTCAAACAATTTCTTGATATCTGAAGTTTCTGGCATATCAAAGAAATTTTCTCCAAGGAAATCTGTTTTGATCTGGATGATCGTTTCAGATTCATTTCTTGAGTGACGATCTGTAAATCCCAAATGGGGAAGATTAGAACCTATAAGTAATAATTCACCATCCATATAATAGGAAAGATGGTTTCCGATATGTCGTTTTCCACTTCCACCTTTGACATAAACAATTTCCAACTCGGGATGAAAGTGCCAGAAATAATTGTTTTGATCAGTATTGGCCTCTTTGTATTGTTTGATACTGAAAGAACTACCGAATTCAGGTTCAATAATTTCTAATCGTGCCTTTTTTTTCACTGCAGTCATATTATATAATAAACTTAGATATAGTTGAAAGTTCGAAAATGCAGAAAATTAACTGCTATATGTGCTAAATTAACCAATAGGTATACCTTATGCAATATAGGGGGTAAAATAGGACAGAATATTATTAAGAAAACAGATATTTCATTGGTAAAGCTGATCTAATTTTGTTCTTATAATGCTTTAAATACTTAATCTAAAACTTAAAAGTTATGAGAACATCCAAAATTTTAATCGCAACGGCATTCATGTTTTTTACTATGAATGTATTCGGATCCAATGAAATTGAAATCCGGGTTTACAATCAGGAAATGAAAACTTTCCTGATGGAATTGGAATATTCTGAATCAACTGATGTCAGTATTACTATCGAAGATGAATCAGGTCACATTTTACTAAGTAAAAAATTTAAGAACACAATCGAACTCAGGAAGAAGATAAATATGAAGAATCTGCCTGATGGAAGTTATTCTCTTAAAGTGAAAGAAGAAAATAAAACAGTAATTCTTCCTTTGGAAATCAAAGACGAAAGACTTTGGTATTCCGGTGAGAGAAGGACTTATTTCAAACCCATGGTTAACATGATCAATAATCGATTATTATTTAATCAGTTATCTCTTCATGGTCTGCCATACTTTATCAGAATTGATGACAAAAATGGTGATTGTGTATTCGCCGGAAAATATGATAATGATATTGTGAACCAGAAGATTTTCAATGTATCACAAATATCAGGTGGAAATTATACGATGACTATGAGAAATGATGAAATTACTTATAAAGAAAAGTTTAGTCTTGGTCACTAGTTAATTGGCTTTCTGAGTGGTGTGTCATTCATGCGGCACACCATTCTTTTTTCTTTTTTAGTTGAACCCCTTCCCATTTTGAGCCTTAATCTCTAAAGAACTTCATCATTCTCGTAGTGGATTCTTTTTCGGTACGGGATAAATGGAATCTTCAGCATCATTCCTATATTATTGGCCTCTTCCTTTGCCATATATGTATCGCAACCATAAACAAGGTTTTTATTATTTACTCTTTTGTAGGTATTAAATGCCCTGTCCCAGAAAGAAAAAATATTCCCATAATTGGAATCGGAATAAGGCATACGGTAATGATGATGGACCCTGTGCATATCAGGAGTTACAATAATGCTCACCAATAATCTATCAAGCCATTTCGGTATCGTTATGTTTGCGTGGTTGAACTGGCTCAGGATAACCGAGAAACTTTGATACATGAAAACCAACCACATCGGGGCTCCTGCAATTAAAGTGGCCATAATTGTAAATACAAAACGTATCACGCTTTCACCCGGGTGGTGACGGTTGGCAGTGGTTGTATCTACATTCTGATCTGTATGGTGTACAACATGAAACTTCCACATCCACACAACATGGTGTTCAATATAATGTGCAAGCCATGCGCCTATAAGGTCCAGGATAAGTAAACCAAGAATCATTGTCAAAATCAGGTTCGCATCAATCCATTGAAGGATTCCGAAACCATTGGCAACCGCCCAATCAGCAGATTTCAATAAAAGAAATGCAAGAAAAAAGTTTACGACTATGGTCGTGAGCGTAAAAAAGATGTTTACAGCGGCATGTTTCCATCGGTCATATTTCAATGAGAATAATGGTACGGCACTTTCGATTAATGAGAAAATAGTAAGTCCGCCAACAAGAATCAGAGTACGATGGCTGGATGGTATGCTTTCAAAATACTGAACAATTGTCTCTAGCATAATTAATCGTTTAAATCATATATTTATTTCATGTCTTTAAATAGCATATGAGGAGAAATGTGCACATTCGATTTTTCCTTATAATTTTAAATAAAGCTTATTGCAGTCCTTTATCATGAATAAAAATAACAAGATATCTGGTTTACAATTAAATCCTGAACATTTGGTGCTCAGGAAAATAGAACGCACCGACAATGCCCAGGTTGAGCAAATGATCGTTAATGTGATGTCGGATTATGAATGCATTGGTGAAGAATACTCGAGTTCCGATCCGGAGCTTAAGGATATGTATACATCTTATAATAATCCCGGATCCGTATTTTATGTCATTGAATACAAGGGAAATATCCTGGGATGCGGCGGACTTGCGCCGCTGGAAGGGGGAGCGAGCGATACCTGCGAGTTAAGAAAAATGTATTTCTATCAATCCCTCAGGGGCTTGGGTTTTGGCAGGAAACTAATGGACATTTGCCTTAATGATGCAAGACTATTTGGATACAGAATCATGTACCTTGAAACCGTTGAGAGGATGGAGAAAGCCAATCGGTTATATGCCTTCTATGGGTTCGAGCCTCTTGAAGGCCAGGTAGGTAATACAGGTCATAGTGGATGTGATACGTTTTACAGAAAAGAACTATAATCTCAGGAAACGTGTCTTAAAAGGTATGTGATCAATTTGTTTGGAGTATGGAGTTTTGAAAACAACTGTTCAATACACAGCATCATAGATTTACAGATAATTTAAAATGGGTCTTTTGCTGATAACGTCACCGGATTTGAATTCTGAATATTAAATAAATTTTCAATTATGATAAGAGCCAAAACAGTTGAAGAATACATTTCTAAAAGTGGGAAGTGGGAAGCAGGTCTGAAAATATTAAGATCTGTACTTGAGCATACCGAGCTGGTTGAAACAATGAAATGGGGTATGCCTACCTACACATTTGGGAAAAAGAATGTTGTTGGTTTTTCTGCATTTAAAGAACATTTTGGCTTATGGTTTTTCCAGGGTGTATTCCTTTCCGATCCGTTAAAAATGCTCATCAATGCGCAAGAAGGCAAAACCAGGGCCATGAGACAAATGAGATTTACGGATCATAAAGATATTGAGGCAGATATAATACTGAGCTATATAGAAGAAGCCATACAAAATCAGAAAGATGGTAAAGAAATGAAACCAGAGAGAAAACCGTTGCTGATTCCTCAACTATTGCAAGATGCATTTTCTGAACAAAAAGAACTTCAGGATGCATTTGAAAATCTGAATCTGACCAGGAAAAGGGAATATGCTGAATATATCGAATCTGCAAAAAGGGAAGAAACAAAGCTGTCAAGACTTCAAAAAATCATTCCAATGATCATCAATGGGATAGGCCTAAATGACAAGTATCGTACATAATAGTCACATTGTCACCCTATATTATAGCAACTAGCTTACATTCAGCAACATTCACTTTGATCGGGCGTAGGGGTATTGCTAATTTGTGTATTAACTAATTAAAATTCGTGTTAGTTAGATCCTTTATTATAAAAAAGGCTGATATAAAAGTGTATCGGCCTTTTTTAATTTGATATCCTTATGTT
>JABDPK010000059.1 GCA_013042795.1 Saprospiraceae bacterium
TCATTTATAAAATTAAAGAAGCCTACCCTGTAAAATCTGTCATGGATATCCCAGGTTTCTTTACCGATGATCCTGGTATTTCTCCGGCATTTAAGAGTCTTGATGCTCTCGAAAAATTAATCGTCAGACATGCGGGTACTCCCCTGGTACATGTGCTCCTTAATTGTGGTGCCATCAGCTGTCCTCCCTTACAGTTCCTGGAAGAAAATTCATCACTTGAATCCTACATTTACAATTCATTCAATGATAGCAAGGTCATTAATTATTCGGATGAACTAAAAACACTTTTTCTTTCCAGGATATTCTTCTGGAACAAGGATGATTTTGACCAGCTTGGCAATATCAGAGAATGGATCAAGGAATATATCACAAGAGTTGCAGCTGACGATTATGTAATTAATTATATGGATTATAACTGGCAATTAAATGATCTTTCAACTGACGATTATCTGTACATCTACCCTACCAAGTTGTTCAGAAAGGGGGGATTTGAGCTTAAAGTCTTCAACAATTACTACACACAGGATGACAATGGATTAAGATCAAATTTCTTTTCCTCTTTTATACAATTGCTGATTGGAACAAACAAGAATTTCAATATTGGATTTGATATCAAACTTCGGAGTGTCAACCAGGGAAATGTAGGTTTATTCAGTGCTTTGGATTTTTCAAACCAGCCGTATTATGTCAATAACGGAACCCTGACTTTTTCAAGATTTGGTATCTCCGGTATCGGACCAAGGATAAAGTATCAACCATTCAAAGACAGGGGAAATATCAATATTCTTCATGCTGTTTATTTTGTACCCATGAAGAATACCGAAGGCAGCCTTGAATACGGGTATTTTGATTTCCAGAATTTACAGATCTTCAATAACCTATGGTACGAAAAGGAATTCTCTGTTAAAAAACGCTTGTTCATCGATATTGGATTCCATATCGAAAATCTGAAACCTGGTGTACAGAGGAAAGAAAACCACTTTATGCAGGCTCTTGTGCCCTTCACCGGAATTTACAGCTACTACCCTAATCCGAAAACCACATTTTATGTCCTGGGGAACTATGCACAAAAAGTTCAATTCCAGTTTGATTTGGATAAAGATACCGACATCAGTTTTGGAGCATTCGGTCAATTAGGTACCGGGATGAAGTACTACCTGACAGAATTCCTGGAAATTGAAGGGCTGTATACATATTTTGTCGATACTACTCCCGGACGAACAGCCCATACTTTCAATGTAGGTTTAAGGTGGTTCAAATAACATATTATAAATAATTATAATACATACATATTTGATTAATATATATTTATAAACATTTCATGTAAAAAATACCTATTAATATTTATTATAATATGAAGTGATTATGTAAATTTGGCCTATCATCTTAATTATTCTGACAACCTCGAGTTCTATATATATTTAGAAGACTATACATCCTGCTTGCATATTTAGCCCGGGTCATTCCAAAAGCCGAGAAAAATAAAATTCTCGTCGCCCGAGAATATCGTTGGTGTATAGTTTTCTTTTTTTTACTTCTAAATACGATTTTTATATCGTGAGCTCCAAATACAAACATGACAAAGAAAAGTTTCATCCTGTAAGGGAAAGGCTTTACGAGATCATATTCGAAGCAGATACAAATGCAGGTAAGGTATTTGATATCGCATTGCTCGTATTTATAATTGCGAGTGTGATCGTTGTAATGCTGGAGACAGTCAATGGAATCGGGCAAAAATATCATGATCTCTTCCTGGCGCTCGAGTGGATTTTTACCATATTCTTCACATTTGAATATATCCTGAGGATTTATACAGTACACAGACCACATCGTTATATCTTCTCGTTTTACGGGGTGGTCGATTTACTCTCAATCCTGCCTACATTTATCAGTATTTTTCTTCCCGGCACACAGAGTCTGCTAGTCATAAGGGCATTAAGATTACTCAGGATTTTCCGGATTTTCAAACTGGGTCATTTTCTCTTTGAAAGCCAGGTCCTCATGAAAGCCCTGATTTCTTCAAAAAACAAGATCATTGTATTCCTGACCTTTATTTTAATACTGGTAGTCATTTTTGGAAGTATCATGTATCTCGTCGAAGGCTTCCTTCCAGGGGGAAATGAAAACTTTGACAGTATTCCACGTAGTGTATATTGGGCCATCGTTACCTTGACAACAGTTGGTTACGGTGATATTGCTCCGAATACCTGGCTTGGACAGTTTATAGCAGCCCTTGTTATGATTCTGGGTTACTCTGTTATTGCTGTACCAACTGGGATAGTCACTTCTGAAATTACTGAAGCTTTCAAGAAACGACATACAAGAAAGCGGATAACAACCCAAATATGTTCTTATTGTCTGAAAGAAGGACATGAAGACGATGCCATGTACTGCAAATTTTGTGGTGGCGAGTTAAGTCATTCCCATCTCCAGGATACCTCCAAGCTCTCTTAGATCTTTGATTTCGTAATCTGTGGGAACTCCTTCGTTTTCATTGTTTGAATAATTATACCAGCATGTATGGTACCCGAAATTCTTACCTCCCAAAATATCTGAGTGCAAAGTATCTCCAATAACCAGGACCCTCTCCTTATCCGGTGCATTCATCAAGTCATGACAATGGTCAAAATATGCCTTATGAGGTTTGGCATGACCCAATTCATCAGATATAACGATGTGCCTGAAATAGTTTGTGAGTCTTGTTATTTCCAGCCTTGGACGTTGAACTTCAGACAAGCCATTTGTAATGATCATCAATTGATGGGAAAGACTACCCTTTTGAATGATTTCAAATGCATGATCCACAAATACCGGATTTGATTTAATGAGTTCAAAATAAATATTGTTTGCCTCAACGGGATCCATCTGGATATTTATGCTATTAAAAAACAAAGACCATCTTTTGGATTTTAGCTGTTGATGATCGATCAGACCTTTTTCCATTTCTCCCCATACCTGTAAATTATATTTCTTGAAGCGACGTACCAGTTCCGGATCTTCTTCAAGGCCAAGATCTTCCATTATCCTGTTGAATGCGATGACAGAACTTGCATTAAAGTCCAGAATGGTATTGTCAAGATCAAATAGCAGCCAATCGTAAGATCTCATGTTTTCTATTTAGGCAATCGCATGACATGGAGAATCCTCCTGACACTCCAGCGCCCTGCCCCATTGGCTATCAGAATGAGTAAGCCACCGCACAGAGCCATATTCCTCATGAAGAAATTGATTGTAAGGCTTTTAGTATCAGAATTGTCATTCCAGAAGGAATAAACCACCATTGTAAAAACAAACCAGTAAATAAACAACAGCAAGGCACCTATATTGGCATAATAGCCTATGATCACCATGACAGCCCCTACCAGGAGAATGATAATTGAACCAACGATCAGCCAGTCCTGGGCGAAATTGATCCCCAATGAGGTCAAAGTTTCTCTTGTTTGCTTGAAAAACACCATTGTATCTATGGCTTCATAAAAAAAGAATAAACCAATGAATATTCTTCCTATCAGGTCCGTCACATTCTTCATAAGTTTGCATTTGCTTTGACCGAGGTCAGTAATTTAGCGATTACTGATCAAATAAAATCATTTTATCACTAAATGAAAAACTTAAAGTTTATAATACTAAAGAAGTTATACAGCCTATACCTGAATACATTGTCTTATGTAAGCCCTCGGAAGTCTGCTGAAAAAGCTTTGACCCTGTTTAAAACACCACATAACAAGATCCTTAAGCCACACCATATCGAGCACCTTAATAAAGCAAAGATCCGGGAATACAATACAGGTCAATATAAAATTCCATTATACAGATGGCCCGGGGCGGGTAAAAAGATTCTTCTCATACATGGCTGGGAAAGCAATGCCTACAGATGGAAGCCATTTATAACAAAATTCAACGAATCAGGCTATGACTGTTTTGCAATCGATGCACCTGCCCATGGTCAATCCAGCGGCAAAACCTGTACACCTCCTGATTATGCAATGGCTATTAACGCCGTCATTGAAGAATTTGACATGCACATTATACTGGCACATTCTTTTGGAGGCTATTCCACAATATATTACCTGAGTCATTATACGTCGGGAAAACACCTGGAGCATATCATATTGAAAGCACCAACAGGAAACCTTAAAAATTTCACGCAAAGATTTTTCGAGCTGCTTGAATTAAATCAAAAGGTCCGCGATAGTTATATCTCATTGTTTGAAAAAAAATACGGACAACCAATTACTTATTATGATGCTGAACGCATGGTTCAGGCTATAGATCTGCCATGTCTTCTTATTCATGATGAAAACGATGATGTTCTCCCGGTCGAGGATAGTGCACATATTGCCCGCAGCTGGAAAGAGTGTGAATTCATCCGGACTTCAGGGAGAGGACACAGAATGAATAAATCAGAAACGATCAATCAAATCAATCGGTTTCTTCAGGACCTATCTGTGAGACTGTGAATATAACCGGCGATTTTCTGACCATCCATTGCAGCTGAAAGAATGCCCCCGGCATACCCAGCTCCTTCCCCGCAGGGATAAAGATTGAATATATCAGGGTGATGGAGATTTATTTTGTCCCTTGGGATCCTGACTGGTGAGCTTGTCCTGCTTTCAACAGCTACCACATTGGCCTGGTCTGTATAGTAGCCTTTCATCCTGTGCGAAAATCGCAGCAATCCATCCTTCAGCCTTTCATATATGAATCCTGGCAATAGCTCGTGTAATGGCGCCCTGTAGATCCCGGGTATATAGGAGCATTCATTCAATTCCAGCATTGTTTTGCCATTGACGAAGTCAATCATATTCTGAGCAGGCGCTTTTTGGCTTCCATCTCCATGTTTAAAGAGGCTTTGTTCTACTTCAGCCTGGAAGTTCATATTTCCAAATAGTCCATCAAAACCGATATGCTTCAATTCTTCTGATTCTACGGCAGTCACTATTCCAGAATTAGCAAATGGTGAATCCCTTTTGGATAAACTCATACCATTGACAACAATTTCTCCCGGTGAAGTAGCCGAAGGTACGATCAGACCACCCGGACACATACAAAATGAAAATACGCCCCTGTCCTTTACCTGGCATACCAGTTTGTATGCTGCCGGAGGTAAATTTTCTTCTCTTGGAAATTGGTTATACTGGATCTCATCAATCAGGGCCTGTGGGTGTTCAATCCTGACGCCAAGAGCAAAAGGCTTGGGTTCCAGGGCCAATCCCCTGGAATGAAGCATGTGGTAAATATCCCTGGCTGAATGGCCGGTAGCAAGGATAAAATGATCTCCTTTAACTTCATCCTGATCATTAACAATCACGGCCTCGCACTTTTTTTCATTGAAAACAAAGTCTGTAACCTTAGTTCCGAATCTTACTTCTCCCCCATATTTTTCAATCGTCGCTCGTATGGAACTTATGATATGAGGGAGTTTATTGGACCCGATATGGGGATGTGCATCGATCAGAATATCACTTTTGGCTCCATGATCAACAAGTATTTTTAGTACCTTGATGTAGCTGCCTCTTTTTTTGGAACGTGTATAAAGTTTTCCATCAGAATATGTACCAGCTCCTCCTTCTCCAAAACAATAATTACTATCCGGATTAACTTCACTGAATTGCTGTATGGCTCTTAAGTCCCTGCGCCTTTCACGTACATCTTTCCCTCGTTCAAGGACAATGGGTTTCAATCCATGTTCTACACATTCCAGTGCTGCAAAGTATCCTGCCGGACCCGCTCCAACAATTACAACAGTTTGTCCTTGTCCGGATTGCTTGTACCCTATTTCAATTTCTTTATGAGTTGGATTGGGTTCTTTTTCTGTATCAACCAGGTATCTTAACAAGTAAAAAACTTCCTGCTTCCTGGCATCTATAGACTTCTTGACCAATGTGAAGTAAAAAGATTTGCCCGGTGACCATTTTAGCTTTCGTGCAATTTTTACCCTGATTTTATCATTGTCATTAAGGTCTGCCGGTCGAATCCGAATATCTGCAGTTATTTCCATTTAATACCTCTGAGCTATTTGACTTCAAGAATACACAGTATAAATCATAAAATCAGTTATTGTGCTTGTTCTTTCACTAAATTTTGGTTGTTCGTCGATTATTATCAGCAATTCATTAATTCTTTTTGACTTAGACACAACTATAGTGCAAAATTGTACCTTTGCAGGCAAATTCCCGGAGGGATACCGGGAGCATAAACCTTAGTACAAATAATGGATAAAAATCAGGGAATAGGTGTCTTACTGTTGTTTGTTGTCTTGATCGGATACTATATGATCACGTCTCCCAGCCAGGCGGAGATTGAAAAGCAGCAACGCATTCAGGATTCCATAAACCAGATCAAACTCGAACAGAGTCGTATAGAAGCGCCTGAAGAAGAGTTTATTAAAGAAGAGGCAGTTGAACTGGATTCCGTTCAAACGGAACAATTAAAGTCATCATTTGGCCCATTTGCAGCAGCGATGGAAGGAGAATCCAATACCGTGGTTCTCCAGAATGAAGATATCATGATTGTCTTTGATACCAAAGGCGGAAGAATCAAGGAAGCCATACTGAAAGATCATTTCAAAGTCACTGAAGATTCCAGTCATGTGCAATCGCGCGAACTTCTATCCCTGATGGAAGACAAGAAAAACAGGTTTGAATATTTGATTCCTACAGACAGGTATGGCCTGGTGTCGACTTCAGATATGTATTTCCTACCCCGGGTCAAGGATAATGAACTAGTGATGGAAGCCGACCTGGGAAATGGTAAATCGATTCAACAGGTATATCACTTGCCCGAGGAAGGATTTTCACTCGATTATAAACTAAATTTAAATGGTGTTTCTCAATTTCTCGACAGAGATGATAACAAACTGCGTGTACGCTGGCACCATTACCTGGACAGAATTGAATTGAATACAACTTTCGAAAAGTATTATTCTACAGTATATTTCAAGGAGAGCAATGAAAGTTCGGACTATTGCAATTGCCGGGGCGATGACAAGGAGGAACTTGAGAATAAGAAATTTGACTGGGTTTCACATGTCAACCAGTTTTTTAATACTTCATTTATTGCTGTAAACAAGAAATTTGAAAACGGGGTCTTTGAAACTGTCATGATGGAAGATGATGATCCGGATTTGAAATTAATCAAGTCCGAGTTTGAGATTCCACTTGAATTAGCTGGTAATGAAGTTATTGAGTTTGATTTTTTCATCGGGCCCAATGAATTCAAACCTCTGAAGGCCTATAATAATGAATTGGAGCAGATCATTCCTTTTGGCAGATCAATATTCGGAACAATAAACAGGTATTTGATCAGACCGTTTTTTGACTGGTTATCATCATTTGTTTCCAGCAAGGGTCTTGTAATTATTCTTTTGATATTCATCATTAAAATGATGCTTTATCCACTGATGTATAAAATGCTGCATTCCCAGGCTAAAATGGGCGCATTAAAGCCGGAGCTTGCTCATTTAAAGGTAAAATACAAGGAAAAGCCACAGCAACAACAAATGGAGACGATGAAGATATACCGGGAATATGGTGTATCACCATTAGGAGGATGTATGCCTATGGTTCTCCAGATGCCTATCTGGTATGCTTTATTCAGGTTTTTCCCTGCATCCATTACTTTCAGGCAGGAACCGTTTCTCTGGGCTACAGACCTTTCTTCATTTGATGTGATCACATGGTTACCCTTTTCGATCCCGGCATTTGGCGCACATATCAGTTTGTTTACCATTTTATGGGCTATAACAACAATCATTTATTCCTATTATAATATGAAGCATATGGATATGTCAGCCAACCCGGCCATGAAATATGTTCAATACTTCATGCCTGTGACCTTCCTTTTCTTTTTTAATACCTACGCATCAGGATTAACCTGTTATATGTTCTTCAGTAATCTATTCAATATTGCACAGACGGTCATTACCAAGCGATTTGTATTTGATGATGAAAAAATCCTGACAGAATTGAATAAACAAAAATCCAAACCTAAAAAGAAAGGTCGCTTCCAGGAAAAACTTGAAGAGGCCATGAAGCAACAGCAACAGGTTAAAAATCAACGGGACACTAAAATCCGCAATAAGAAAAAGCGTTAAGGAGTTATGTGATTAAATATTGAATGTTGATATTGTAAAAAATTTCAACTTGTCAATGTCTAGATATATTGGTGTACTCGGCTCCGGATCTTTTGGGACAGCAATAAGCCAGTTATTATCAGAAAACACCAATGTGCTTGTTTATGCCAGGAGACAGAATATTGCCGATGCCATAAATACTTCACACCGTATAAAGGATTATACATTATCCAATAAAATCAAGGCAACAACCAGTATCCAGGAAGTGGGAGAAAAATGCAGGTTGATCTTTCCCGTTATTCCGTCAGAATATTTCCGGAGTGTCATGAATGCTATCGGCCCTTATGTCGGACCAGGTCACATTATGATACATGGGACAAAAGGACTGGATGTAAGCCCTGAATTTGACAATGCTGAAGATATCAATTCTATTAAGAGGTCCGTGTTTACGATGAGTGAAGTCATAAGGCAGGAGACGAGTGTTATAAGGACTGGTGCCCTTGCAGGCCCCAATCTGGCAAAGGAGATACTCGACGGCCAACCGGCTGCAACAGTCATCGCCTCTGAATTTGATGAAGTGATCGAAAAAGGAAGACAAGTGCTAGCAGGTGAAAGGTTTATTGTATACGGCTCTCACCACCTTATTGGCATCGAGCTGGCGGGAGCGCTGAAAAATGTAGTTGCCATAGCTTCAGGAATCATGAATGGAATCGGATTCGGAAAAAACATGGAGGCACTTCTGCTAACCCGTGGATTACGTGAAATGATACATATTGCAAAAGCAGTTGGTGCGGATATCAGGCCATTCCTTGGTACAGCAGGTGTTGGCGACCTGATTGCGACAGCTACCAGTACACAAAGCCGGAATTTTACCTTTGGTAATTATCTCGCACAGGGAAAAACACCCCAGGAAATAGGGCGAATGATGGATGAAGTAGCTGAAGGATACAGGACAATCAATTTTGCCAACAGAATTGTGAATGCAGCCAGGCTTCAAGCACCCATTACGACAACATTATACCAGATCGCATATGATCACCGCCCTGTTGATGAAGCTGTCAGGGAATTAATCAATAATCCGCTATCAATAGATGTTGATTTTATTTAATCAAATTTCATTTTCATAAAAGACCTAATTCATTATCAATGGATAAAATACAACATATTAATTGTCCAAAATGCAATCATGAATTTGACGTGGAAGATGTTCTGGCTGCCAAGCTGCAAAATCAATTCAAAGCTCAATATGAAGCGGACAGGAAAGCTCTTGAAGCAGAACATAATAAAGAAGCCAAAAAATTAAATGACGAGATAAGAATATTTGAAGATAAAAAGAAAAGGGAAAACGAGATTTTTGAAAAGAAGCTATTAGAGAAACTGGGACATGAAAGAGTAAATATTCGTAAGAAAATTGAAGAAGATTTTTCCGGAAGAATCAAACTGCAACAGGAAGAAATAGAAAAAAAACAGAAGCAACTTGCAGAACTCAGGAATAAAGAACTGGAGCTCGAAAAGATGAAACTGAAGATGAATGAGCAGGAAAAGGAGATCGAGCTTCGATTTCAGAAAAAGATGGCAGAAGAATTACTGGAGCGTGAAGAGAAAATTCAGAAAAGGCTCAACGAGGGAATAGAATTGAAACTTCGTGAAAAAGACAAACAACTCGAAGACCATAAAAAACTGATCGAGGAATTGAAGCGTAAATCAGAACAAGGCTCAATGCAGCTGCAGGGTGAAGTCCAGGAAATGGCCATCGAAGAATATCTTGCACAACAGTTCCCTTTTGATACTATAGAAGAGATCAAGAAAGGAGCCAGGGGTGGCGATTGTTTACAGATTGTAAATACACGTAGCCAGAATCGGTGTGGTACGATCTATTATGAAAGTAAGCGGACCAAAGATTTTCAGCCCAGCTGGATTGAAAAGTTCAAAGCAGATATCAGGAATATTGGTGCTGATATTGGCGTCCTGGTCACACAGGCCTTGCCAAAAGACATGAATAGAATGGGCATGAAGAACGGGATCTGGATTTGCAGCTACCAGGACTTTAAAGGTCTTAGCCTTGTTCTTCGTGATTCACTTGTAAAGATCAGCGAAGTCAAAAGTGCCGAAAGTAACAAAGGAGATAAAATGGAGATGTTATACAGTTATCTTACAAGCAATGAATTCAAACTGATGATTGAAGGCATTGTAGAAGGCTTTACGCAGATGCAAAATGATCTTGTCAAGGAGAAGAATGCCATGCATAAGATCTGGAATCAAAGAGAAAAACAAATACAGAAAGTTTTGCTCAACACTACGGGTCTTTATGGATCTATAAAAGGCATTGCAGGGAATGCTGTAGGTAATATATCCGCCCTTGAATTACCGGAATAAACAAGAGCCCCCGGATTAACCGGAGGCCTTGTCGTTATTTACCCAATACAATTATCTTTTCAACAAGTTTATGTTTATCGAGATGTATACTCAAGGAGTAAACTCCCTGGGTAAGATCTGTCATATCCAATTTATATTGTTTGACACCTGCTTCAATATTGATATCGACCAGAAGATTCTTCCTGACCATACGACCAAGCCCGTCATACAGGTGAACACTGATTTCATCTACATCACGCATGATCTCCAGTTCAACTGTCAGCTCATTAACAACAGGAATTGGATATACATGTGCTTTATGTCTCCCTGTATCTTCAACTTCTCCCAGGTTAATGGCAACAATTTTCGAATAGTCATAATCACCATTCAGATCATATTGTTTGATCCTGTAGTAGTACACTCCATCCTGGTAGAGATCAAAGTCTTCATAATTATAACTTACTTCTGTCGGGCTGCTACCATCAGGATCGACTTCACCAATTTTGACAAAGTTTTCAATATTGTTGACCGATCTTTCAATTTCATAATGACTTAAATTAAATTCATAGACCAGTGACCATTCTATATAGTTATGGTTATCCCTGTTTTCTCCCCAGAAGTCCAGCCATTCAACCGGTAATGGAGAATATAAAACACCGGCATCAACATTTGGTACATGTTGTCCTGGCATAACATTGAAATACCTTGTGGTCAACGGTCCATTGCTACCATCCACATCACTATCGATAGATGGATCATTTCCTACAAGCGGGGTTGACAGTGTGAATCCCGGAGGCAAATTAAATTTGATGTAATAATCAGCCTGACCTAGATAATCAATGAAATAATTACCGGAGTTGTCTGTTACTGCCATTCCCATCACATCACCTTCATCATTGATCGCTTCAACGATAACACCAGAAACACCATTTTCACCAGGTTCCCTTAAGCCATTGTCATTAGAGTCATTCCAGACATAATCTCCGATCGTACCCATTTTATAGTATCCTGCGCCTATATCACATTTCTCTTCCCCGGAACTGACTGTGAAATCATCAGTCGTTCCCTGACCGAATCTGCCTGTGATATCACTATCGATATTTTCAGGACCCCTGTTTGCTCTTGCAGGTACGAGGGTCGTCGGTGGATTAACAAACCTTATGTAATATCTGCCAGGCATCACACAGAACTTATAATATCCGTCATCAGAACCTGTTCCCGGTTTCAGAGCAGTAAATGTAATATCCCAAAGTATCCATGATCCTGACTGGAATCTATACAACTCGACCTTCATCTGGTTGATACCATTTTCATCTTCATCCCAAAGATCGTTCTCGTTATAATCAAACCATACCTGTTCTCCGACTGGAATACACCTTACAAGACCTGCATCTATATCAAAATCATCTGATCCAACATTAACCTCGATAAGGTCAGTTGTTCCAATACCAAATGAATTGTCTATATCACTGTCTTTACTATCGTCACTATTGCTATGTGAAAATGTTGGTTGATAAGGATCCTGAATCCTGAACTTCACATAATAATTACCAGGATAAACATCATTGAACTCATAGTTTCCTGACTGATCCGTATTCGTTATCTTCAATAGTGAACCATTTGAAGAATATAGTTCAACACCTACATCTGCAATGCCGGGTTCTCCTGATTCCTGGATTCCGTTTCCATTCAGATCCTCCCAGACATAATCACCAATATTTGTTAATCTTACAAGTCCGGCATCCCAATTACTGAAACTATCGCCTGCTTCAAGAGAGATAAACTCAGTAAATCCACTGGCAGTAACATCACTGTCGAGATTATCATCACCACCAATGTCCGGAAGTGTAAATGTCAGCGGATCAGTAATCAGGGATATATCAAATCTCAACTGGTAATTTCCTGGCAGGATATCCATGAATTGATATGCTCCTGTATTATCAGTTGTTGTCGTATTAATAACATCACCATTATTATCAATCAATTCTACTATGACATTTTCAACACCAGGTTCGCCAGAATCCTGGAGGCCATTGCCATTCAGGTCATTCCAAACGAAATCACCGATCGTAGCAGACTCAGCTATACAG
>JABDPK010000061.1 GCA_013042795.1 Saprospiraceae bacterium
GGTCTATAGCTGTCTTTCAAATGATCATAGTCCTTTGATTTCTGGTCTTTGTTTGGTATGAAAAGAGAAATAGGTGTGCCTGTGCTAATGCCTTCAAATACGCCTGATTGAATGACACAGATATCTGATTCGTCCCTGGTTGTCGTGATATCAGACTGGCCAGGACGCCTGCGTTTTAATTCCTGGTTGATAAATGCAGAATCAATTTTAAGCCCGGCAGGACAACCGTCGATGATCACGCCAAGGCCTGGTCCATGTGATTCACCGAAAGTATGGATACGAAATAACTGACCAAAAGAATTTCCTGCCATTTTAAAATTAATTTGCAATTACGAATATCATTATTTCCTGAACGGATTACAATAAAGCCTGAAAGTCTTTAATTTTAGAGAAACACACAGGAAAATGAATACACTCAAAGATAGACTCCAGGAAAAACAGAAAGCCTTATTTGATCTGCAAAAGGAAATCATTGAAATCCGAAGATCGATGCCATTGGAAGAGGTCAGTGATTATGAACTTCTTGACAAGTATGGCCACCCGGTGACACTATCCTCATTATTTGGTGATTCAGATGAATTGTTGCTCATTCATAACATGGGTAAGGAATGCAAGTATTGCACTATGTGGGCAGATGGTCTGCGTGGATTTACCGAAGTCATAGAAGACCGGATGCCATGGGTATT
This sequence comes from Saprospiraceae bacterium, assembly GCA_013042795.1. Next base: position 687 of record JABDPK010000061.1, read on the forward strand.
GGCCAGTCCCAATGACCCTGAAACACTAAGAGAATTTTCAGAGTCCAGGCATTGGCATTTCAAGGTTGTCTCATTCCAGGGGACCAGTTTGGGTAGAGATCTGGGTTTTGAATTGGCAGAAGATGGCAAGTCCTCTTATCTCCCGGGTGTATCTGCATTGGTACGAAAGGACGGAAAAATATATCGATCAGGCTACGACAGTTTTGGTCCGGGGGACATGTACAATTCAGTATGGCATTTCTTTGATCTGTTTCCAAATGGGGCTAATGGTTGGGCGCCTAAATATGTTTATACCAGCAACAACCCCTCTATCAATCTGCTGGATTAATATGACAGAAGCAGGCTATGCATAATGTAATCAAGAACTTATAGAGATAGTAGGACGAGTCGCCAACATATCTCTTAAATCTTTGTTTATTTTGCACCATGCAATTATATCCTGCTGATATTGCTGAAAAACTGGAGTTTGACAAGATCCTGAAAAGACTGTCCGGCTATTGCCTTGGCGAACCGGCCAAAGAGATTGTCCTGAAAATGCGATGCTTCAACCAGAAGCATAAAATCGAACGACTGCTGGATGAGATCCTGGAATTTAAACTATGCAAAGATCTCCAGATCAATTTTCCATTGTATCATTATACCGCTGTTAATGAAGAGCTGGACTTACTTCGGAAAGTAGATTATGTTCTGGAGGTAGAAGCATATATCAGGATCTATGATCATTTGAATAATATCAGTGAGATCGTCAAGTTCTTTAGTGATAAGGAAATGGGAGAGAAATTCCCATTACTTGATAATATAGCTTCCCAAATCGACCTCGACCCATCGCTCATCGGTCATTTTGAAAGAATTTTTTCTGAAGACGGGAAAATAAAACCTACTGCTTCCCCAGAATTGAAAAAGATATTTTCCCTTATCTCTTCAAAAGAACGAGAGCTGGATAGTCTATTCGGTACATTGATACAGAGATATAAGAAACAGGGTTACCTGACCGAGAACCTGGAGAGCTACAAAAATAGCCGAAGAGTCCTGTCGGTATCAGCTGAAAGCAAAAGAAAGATCAAAGGGATCATCCATGACGAATCAGCAACCGGGAAAACAGTTTTCATCGAACCTGAAGCCATCGTTGAACTGAATAATGCCTTGTTCGAATTGGAAGCTGCCAAAAGGCATGAAGTCTACAGGGTTCTCAAGCAGCTAAGTGGTCAGTTGCGTCCTTATGTCGAAGATTTTGAACTGTGGCAAAAAATACTCATAAGGTACGATCTCATCAGGTCTAAAGCAGCCTTTGCATCAAGCTATGAAGGCGTACGACCAGGCATCAATGATACATCAGGGTTTGAAGTTTTTGACATGTATCATCCCCTATTAAAGTTACTTAATGACGAAACCGGTAAAGCTACTATTCCGCTTAATTTGAAACTGGAAGAAGAACAACGTATCCTCGTCATTAGCGGCCCCAATGCCGGTGGAAAATCAATCAGCCTGAAAGCCATTGGCCTGAACCAGATGATGCTCCAGTCGGGATTGCTTATCCCTGTAGCTGAGCGAAGCCAGTTTATGATCTTCAACAAGATCATGATTGATATTGGTGACCAACAATCCATAGAAGGAGACTTGAGTACCTACAGCTCAAGATTGTTGCATATGAAACACTTTGTAGAAAAAGCAGGTAAGCGGTCTCTTTTGTTAATGGATGAATTCGGAAGCGGCTCAGATCCTAAAATGGGTGGAGCCATAGCAGAAGCTGTATTGGACAGACTGGTCAAGACCAGGGCTTTTGGTGTCATTACAACCCACTATTCCAACATAAAGAATTACGCTTATAAATCCGATAGCATCCTGAATGGTGCTATGCTATTTGATAAGAACGAACTCCAACCCACGTACTCATTGAAAGTAGGACAACCTGGTAGTTCTTTCGCATTCGAGATTGCAGAAAAGATCGGTTTACCCAAACAGTTGTTGAATTATGCCAAGCATAAGGCGGGTAAGGACAGCAAGACAATAGACCAGCTTTTAATTGATCTTCAACACGAGAAAAAGGAGCTGGAGCAAAGACTCAGCAAGGCCAAAGATGAAGAAGTGAAACTGAAACGACTCATAGATAATTATGAGTCCCTAAAAGATGAGCTACATATCCGTCGTAAAAAACTCAAACTCGAATCAAAGCAAAAAAATATCCAGGAAATCAGTGACAGCGAAAAGGAACTCCAACAACTGATTCGTGAACTCAGGAAAGAAAAGGATCTTGACAAAGCCAGGGCCGCAGCAAAAAAACTGAAGGAACGTAAGAAAGAATCTGTCAGTGAAGTCAAAGACCTTTCCGCAGATGTGTTCAGTATCGAGATAGAAAAGGTCAAGGATCTGAAAGTTGGAGATTTCGTTCGGTTACGATCGGGAGGTGATGCTGGAAAGGTGATCGAGTTCAATGACAAGAAAGTCAGGATAGAAATAGGCTTAATGCAATTTGAAGTCCCCCGATCAGAAATATTTATTTCCAATCAACCCATCGAAAGAAAAGGAAAGTCGGTCACTACCGATACCAAAATCAATGCAATGACCCTTGAATCAAAACTTGATATCAGGGGTTATACCCGAGCCGATGCACTGGCATCCATCCAGGAATTTCTCGATAATGCCCTGATGTCCAACGCCACTCAACTGAAAGTCCTCCACGGCAAAGGATCCGGTGTATTGAAAAGAGCTGTTTGGGAAAAAGCCAAAGAATACAGGGATATTCAAAAGATCTGGCACCCGGAAGAGGAATTTGGGGGGCAGGGGATTACTTTAATTTCTTTTGTTTAGTGGTGGCTGCGTTAAAACCTACCATTGAAATGGTAGGTCGTTTCTATGTGTATAGGATATTGCCCTTTATTCCGACGGTTGAAACCGGCGGAGCTTTTTGCAGGATTTCAATTCTATCATAATGCGTACAATCAAGACTACACAATTACAACCAAATAGCAACCTTTTCATTCCGATCGAACGAAGTGAGCAGAGGAATCTATGTCATTAGAAAATGCAAAAATCAATCAAGCAAAAACTATTTTATTAGCATCTGCAATCAAATTTATAGATTTCTCCCTTCGTTTTACTCAGTCGAAATGAACATCTCAGTGCCCGCAAAATGAAAATTAGCCTCTCTCAAAGCATTCTCATCGCTATCGGCACCATGTACTGCATTCTCACCAATACTAGTCGCATAGAGGGCTCTGATGGTACCTTCAGCAGCTTCAGCAGGGTTGGTAGCACCGATCAGGGTTCTGAAATCTTCGACGGCATTATCTTTTTGTAGAACGGCAGCTACGATAGGGCCTGAAGACATGAATTCAACCAACTCACCATAGAATGGTCTTTCTTTGTGGACTTCATAGAATTCTCCTGCTTTTTCAGCACTGAGTTTGGTATATTTCATGGCGACGATTTTGAATCCGCCTTCGTTGAATTTATTAATTATAGCACCGATGTGGCCGTTTTTGACCGCATCCGGTTTAATCATTGTAAATGTTAATTTTCCTGACATATCTAAGCTTTTAAAATTTTCAGCTGCAAAAGTATAAAAAGGAACTATTTAATGTGGATTAAGTGTTCGTTATTATTTGGCACTGGTTAAAATTTTATCCAACTTTGCCGCCAATGAAATTGACGGAACAGGAAATATCGGAGATTAAGAAGTGGTTAGCCACCCCACAGGAGATTTGTATCATTACGCACAGGAATCCTGATGGCGATGCTATTGGTTCAAGTATGGGGCTGAAAAGATACCTTGAAAGTTTTCATCATACTGTCAAGGTGATTCTTCCGAGCGAATATCCTTCTACTTTCAAATTCATGCAGGGGATCAAGGAATGCCTGGTATTTGATTTGAGCCATGACCTCGTCCGGGAAACGATAAAGAAGAGCGAAACCATCTTTTGTCTTGATTTCAATTCACTGGATCGGATTGATAAACTTGGTCCGACGGTGGATGAAAGTACTGGCAAAAAGATCCTGATTGATCATCATATCGACCCGGAACCATTTGCCGATTATATCTATTCTGATACAGGGCAAGTTCGACTGCGGAAATGGTATATGAGTTCATCCGATTGCTGGGTGATGAGTCTAAGATAGATGCGGTGTTGGGCGAGTATCTTTTTACGGGCTTAATAACTGATACTGGGTCTTTCAAATACAATACAAGGAAAGAAACTTACCTGGTAGCTGCTGCATTAAAGGAAGCAGGCGTCGATGATTATTCCCTTCAGGATAAGATTTTTAATACACAGAAAGAAAAACAGCTGCGTCTGCTCGGACACTGCCTGGCCAACAGGATGGAAGTGATCCCGGAATATGGCGCTGGAATTATCGCCTTAACAAAGCAGGATTTTATTGATTTTGATATTCAAAGAGGGGATACAGAAGGGATCGTGAATTTTGTTTTGATGATGGAAGGTATTGATGTGGCAGCATTTATACGTGAACAACCCCAGATCGTAAAATTATCACTTCGATCCAAAGGAGATATCTCTGTCCAGGAAATTGCAAGGAACCATTTTAATGGAGGTGGACACAAAAATGCCTCTGGTGGTGCAGCTTATGCCAAACTGGAAGACATTGTATATCGGTTTAAGCAGGTATTACCCCGTTACGTTCAGAAAAGAGAATTGTAATGAACAAATCATGTTTAGTTTGGATTGGCCTTCTTCTGTTTTTCTCCTGCAAGGAAGAAATGCCGGAAGCCAACGTTTTGTATAATGGCTATGAATACAAGATTTATGTGGATGAGGAAGGAAACGATGCTAAACCGGGACAGGTGGTCACCATGGATTATGAAGTTATTGATGACTTTGGGAATGTCATTGATGATTCCAGGAAAGCAAGTATTCGACCTGCGACCCAGTTACCAAAAGAAATTACACCGAAATTAAGAAGCAACCCATTATTATCGCTGGTGAGTTTATTAAGCCCTGGTGATAGTGCAGATGTTTATGTACCTATTGATTCATTGCCCAATGCACCACAGGAATTCAGGCAAAGCAAAATGATTACTTACAGGGTAAAAATCCTGAATGTAGAAGATCCTGGGGATTTCAGGAAAAGAAGACACAAGGAAACAGACGATGTTAAAAGCAGGATGGCCAGGCTTGGAGACAATGTCAAAAAAGAAGCCGAATCTGCCCTCAAGGCATACCAGGATGGTACATTGGAAGGCAGGGTCATTGAAAAGAATCAGGGTATGAAGGTTGTCGTACTGGAAGAAGGAACGACAACAAAACCTGAAAATGGAGAACTTGTTGAAATTCATTATTTCGGTTTTTTCAGGGATGGAAAAGAATTTGACAATTCATACAAAGCAGGAAAAACATTCAGTTTTTATATTGGAAGGGGCGGCGCCATAGAAGGTATGATGACAGGTGTACCTGAGATCGGTGTTGGAGGGACGGCTTTACTGGATATACCCTATGAACTGGCATATGGCGTGGCAGGGAATCCCCCGGTTATTCCTCCGAAAAGCGATTTGATATTTTATGTTAAACTGGATAAACTTTACAATCAGAAATAAACCAAGGACAAGATGACTATAGAGCAATACAAAGCTTTGCAAGGTCGGATGGAGTCGTTAAGGAGCTATCTTTGACGTCGATAACCGACTGCACGAAATAGAAGACAAAGAACAACAATCCGCCGATCCAGAATTCTGGAATGATCCTAAAGCTGCAGAAGCACTTCTTAAAGAATTGAAACTGCACAAGTCCTGGGTCAAAAAATACAATGAAATAAAAGAAACCTTTGATGAGATTGAAGTTCTACTCGAATTTCAAAAAGAAGGTGAAGTCAGTGAAGAAGAAGTTGATGAACAATATCTCAAAACCATGACTCTCCTGGAAGATGTAGAATTCAGATCTACTCTCGATCAGGAAGAAGATGCGCTTTCTTGTTTGCTTGAAATCAATGCAGGAGCAGGTGGCACTGAAGCATGTGACTGGGCAGAAATGCTATACAGGATGTATGTCATGTATGGAGAGAAAAATGGCTTTAAGGTCAGTGAAGTGAATCGTGTGAACGGTGATGTGGCCGGTGTACGGTCTGTTGAAATCGAGATCAAGGGGGATTATGCCTTTGGTATGCTTAAAGGAGAAAACGGTGTCCATCGCCTTGTCAGGGTAAGTCCTTACAATGCCCAGGGAAAAAGGATGACCTCATTCGCTTCTGTCTTTGTCCATCCATTGATTGACAGCAGTATAGAAGTTGATGTCAATCCGGCTGACCTGGACTGGGATACCTTCCGGGCGAGTGGCGCAGGAGGTCAGCATGTCAATAAAACAGAATCGGCGGTCAGGGTACGACATCTGCCTTCAGGTATTGTGGTTGAATGCCAGGCGGAAAGAAGCCAGCATATGAACCGCGAAAAAGCGATCCAGATGCTTAAGTCCAGGTTGTATGAAAAAGCCCTCGAAGAGAAACGTGCTGAAAAAAGTAAAATAGAATCAGGCAAGATGAAGAACGAATGGGGATCTCAGATAAGGTCTTATGTTCTTGATGACAGACGTGTGAAGGATCATCGGACCAATCATGAAAATCGAAATACGGATGCTGTTCTCAATGGGAGTCTTGATGGTTTTTTAAAAGCTTACCTGATGTGGGATGGCAATTAATTCTTTAGAACTATGAGTATCATACCTGAATCGAGTCCAGTACACAAACAATTACACCTGTTGGCCAGAGATGCCCGTATCGTTATCTTCTCGGGATTACCCGGGATCGGGAAGAGTCTTTATATCAATGAATTCTACAGCCTGGCTATCCAGGAGAAGAGGGAAGTCACCGTTATCCAGTGGGACGTTGCAAGGAAAGCGTTTGAAACAGAGAAGATCATGGAAAGATATCCCATGGGAGACGGGACGGTTCATAATGGCATGAAACTGCTGGCCGGGGCGTTTATCAGGGATAACATCCTGAAATGGTCTGAAGAAAGCCGTAAAGAGGATCTTTTGTTAATAGAAGCCCCTTTGGTTGGGCATCGGTTCATAGAGGTAGCCGAACTTTCGGATGATCCTGAACTGGAAGAGATCCTGGCCGATGAATCCTGTAGTATCATTGTTCCCATACCTTCCAAAAAAGTAAGAAAGCTGATTGAAGAGGAGAGGGCACGACAGGTTGATGAAGATGCAAAAGTCTGGATGGGCGCCAAACCTTCCGTGATGATCATGTTGTGGAGAATGGTTTATAATATAGCCCTTGAATTTGGTTATGATGCCCCTGCTGATGATAATCCGGAATATGATCCGGAAGTCATTGAATTTGTTTTCAGACAGATTTGCAAGCACAGGCATTTTGTGCCTTTGCATATCGATGAAGTGTTTACGGTGCCTGAACAGTCAGAATCTGAGTTACACAAACTCGAGAGTGTAGTTGCCAGCAAAGAAGAAGCAGAATCATATTTTGACACTGTTTCAGAGGCTTATCCCCATGATGAAATGATAGACCAACGCGTAGAAGCATGGTATCATCAATAAAAAACGACTTAAACAAATTGAATAAGGTTTATTAATTTGACATGACTTAGTTAAGTATATGCTTGAAAATCACTCAAATGAAGACCAGAAAGTCTCCTTCAGAGATGTAAGGGATTACTTTGTCACGCTGGTCAGGGATTTTATCGATCTGAGCCAGGGTGTCGATAAATGGGGCACGATCCGCGAGATCAAATCCAACCAGTCCATGAGCGGAGCCAATGCGTGGATGTTGATGTGTAGTATAATCATTGTCTCTATAGGATTGAATATCAATTCACAGGCAGTAATCATTGGAGCAATGCTGATATCTCCTTTGATGTCTCCAATCCTTGGTATCGGTATGGCCGTAGGTATAAATGACAGGGACGCTTTATATAATGCTTTAATGCACTTTGGTGCTGCGATATTAATTGCAATCATCTTTTCGACGGCTTACTTTTTTATTACACCACTGGATGAATTTACTGAACAGATTGGTGCAAGGACAGCACCTACATTTCTTGATGTTTTGATTGCATTGTTTGGAGGCGTAGCCGGTATTATTTCCATAGCAAGAAAAGATATCAGTACAACATTACCTGGTGTTGCTATTGCAACTGCATTGATGCCTCCCTTATGTGTCTGTGGTTATGGCATTGCGCATGGATCCTGGGAAATCGCATCCAGATCTTTCTACCTCTTTTTCCTGAACTCTGTATTTGTAGCGCTTGCAACTTACCTGGTAGTTAGATACCTGAAATTTCCATACAAAAAGTATTCAACGCGTATAGAGAAGAGGAAGAATATTATCTATATGGCCATCTTTGTTCTTATCATCATGATTCCGAGTTTTATCATATTCAAAGATGTTTTTGCTGAAGCCAGGGATTCAAGACAACTCCACAGATTTATAAATCAATACATCGGTGAACATTATATATTCCTTGATGATCACGAATTGCTGACACTGGAAGATGGCTCAAGAAAGCTGATACTGAAAGTATATGGTGATTCTATCAATAACTCGAAGATTCCATACCTGGAAAGAGGCTTGGAAGAAATGCATCTGACAAATACAAGCATTGAAATTATTCCAACCTCGGAAATAAATCTTGAGAATATCAGGCAACTGGAATCAGAACTAACGGGTCTGGGCAACAGGATGAATGATCAGATCGTCAAATTGCAGTCTGAAAAAGAAGATCGGGAAAAACTGCTTGAAGAAATCCAGGAGAGAAGCAATATAGTCAAACTGGATTCAACGATGTTTAGCGATGTCAGTAAGGAGGTTAGAATTTTTCTTCCTGAGATCAAGGCTTTACGAATAGGCTACTCCCTGTTTACCGATTTTCAAAACGGGCAGCAAGAATTACCTATCGTAATTGCAAGTTGGGAAGATCCGAATGAAGAAAAAAAGGAGCAATTGCGCACATACCTGAAAAATTCGTATAAACTGGATACCCTGGTTTTATTGATAGAATAAGATCAGAGGTGAAAGCGCTATTCCGGGTAAAGACTCAATCTTTCCACCCTGTGAAATACAATCCCCGGGGCATTTAACCTGGCTTCAAATACAACTTCTTTGGTATCGTAGTTGAGTTCGATGATCTTGCCGCCAAGAGTTCCATTACCATTGTCTACCCAGGCTCCCGGTGAAAAAAGAATATTGTTTTTGTCGGGATGATGATCGACATCTGAGACGATGCGCGAAAAAGTATTTGTACCTCGTTCTTTGCCATATTGCCAGATTTGCCTGGCTGTCATATTTACTTCATCAATCTCGTATTCAACGGCACGACTGTATATTTCCCGGAAGTCATAATTCCGTCTGTCGCCATTATCAAACATAAAAAGGTTTCCGTTTGGATGGATAAAATGCGCATGTTGCATCCATGGGTATTCAAAGTCACCATGATTTTCAACGCCTTCAATAATCTTTGCATCTGCAATAAGCTGACCTGATGCATCAACTGGAGTAAGTAAGTAGGGATTCAAGTCTTCACCGCGGCCATTGGTTTCCCATCCTCGTGGCGGACTTAATATCCATTTGACATTATTGTTGTAATCCAGTTTGAATATCCCCTGGAATCGTGAAGAAACAATGATTGTATTATCACGGGGATCCTCCTGGACAGCATTGACATGAATCCAGTCTATGACACCCTGGAACTCATCTGTGCCTAATGATCTCCGGCTTTCATCCAGTGATTCCTTCAGATCCCAAACCGTTTTAATATTACCTGAAAGTCGATCCAATTCCAGGATATGATCTTCAATCGCCCATAAATCATTTTCATGTTTGGATCCCCATTTCGTTGCTGTGACAAGGAAGTCACCATTTTCTTTTTCCTGGATATTATGATGAAATTCATAACCGGGAATGTCCCATTGATTGATTATCTGACCGGTCATATCTGCTTCATACAGATTTTGTGAAGGCCAGTTTCCGAAGTACCAGTTCCCATTTCTAAGGCGTTCCATGCCTACATCAAAATTCAGCCAGGAAAGGTCTGGGTGGTTGGTATAGTCCAATAGCCATCGGACTTCACCATCGTTGTCAAACATAAAGGCGACCGTCGGATTTCCTTTTGACCGGTATGAAACGAGGTGCATGCCGAGTGTCATTTTATCCTCCTTTACAACATCTATGATTATTTCCGGTAAATAATCCGGGGGATCACCAACAGGTACTTCGTAGATATCGGAATATACAATAGTTCCATCTATGACATATTGGAAAGTAAGCGTATTCATATGGCTAAAGAATAAGCCAAGTACAGGATATTCCCGGAATCCACCGGGATGGCTGAATGTTTTTATAAATTCTCCTTTTTCAGGATCCTTGTGTTCAATGATAATTTTTAAAAGGCCTGCTTTATCCGTTTGTAATTCAATCAAACCTGACAATGGCGTATGCTTATATGGATTATATGTGAAATCCAGTTCCAACAAACTGCCATAAGTCAAAGTAAGAACAGACCCTTCATTAAAAGTAATGGTCAATTGGCTGGTTGCTGGATTTTCTGAATAGTCATCAATACATTTATCAGGCAAAGCGACAATTTCATTCGTATTAAGATAAAATACAAAACAATCATCCTGTATCTCATATCGACTGACATAATTCCTGTCATTACTCAATGTCTCAAAGTATTGAAATGCTTTAGCGACTTCATTACAATCAGTCATTATAAAATCAAGCTCTTTTTCTTTACTGCAGGAGGAAAACAATATGAAGCTTGAAGCCAAAAGAAGGAATAAGAATCTATGTATACTTTGTATCATCCCAATGAAAGTACTTGTTTTAGAAATTGGTCCATGATCAAAAGTTATTGTTTGTCGGGAATGCCTTTAATAATTCAGCTAATATCGGGTTGAAGTCAAATTCTTCATCATTGCTCAACCCCATTCTTACAATCACGAGATCCTTTGACGGAATAATACAAACATACTGGCCCTGGTATCCACTAAAATAAAAAAGGTCTTCAGGCGCATCCCTGAATGAATTATGATCTGTATTCAACCAGATCTGTGCACCATAAATACCGTTTTCACATGCTGGCGCCGGGCTTATTGAGTAATCTATATAGTCTTCATCCAGTATCTCCATGTCCTTCCACAAACCCTTATTTAGATATAGGATTCCCAGTTTAGCCCAGTCCCTGAGTGTGGCGTAACCAAAACTGGATAGAATATAATTACCGGATTCATCACATTCCAGCTGCGCCGAATCCATCCCGATTTTATTAAACAGTTCAAGGTAGGGGAAGGCCTGGTACTGGATCAATTGTTCAAATTGATTCCTGATGATACCACTAAGAAGATTTGTTGTGCCACTTGAATATTCCCAGTAAGAGCCTGGATCATATTCAAGCTCAAGTTCAGATACATACTTTACAGCATCTTCTTCCAGGAATAATGTTTTTGTGGCATCTGAAATCGAACTGTATTCTTCTTCCCAGCTAATACCACTTGACATTCCAAGTAAATTATCGAGGGTAATATTTTTTCGATCATCTTTTTTCCAGGTATCAAAAAGTTGATTGTCTTCCAATCTCAATTTCCCTTGCTTCACAAGGATTCCGATCAAAGCATTGGTAATGCTTTTTGTCATAGACCAGCCCAGGATAGGGGTGTTTTTGTCGAATCCTTTTGAATATTGTTCCATGACCAGGCTGTCTTTATGTACCACAAGCAAGGCCCTTGTTTTTTTCTTCCATTCGCCCTCTTTGTCGAATGCCATATTAAATCCTTTCTCCAATTGATTGAAACCTACCCCGGTGAGGCTGTGTTTGACTTCGGATTTGCCGTAAGGCCATGGAAGACTATCGCTTAAATATTTTGCTGTAGGTCTTTCAGTAATAAACCTGATACCATAATCATCTTTCCCATGAATAATACTACAGCCCAATCCTTCTTTGTATTGGGCTTTGGCTTTAAATAATCCAAAGAAACTGCTTACGACTTTTTTTCTCTTTGAATCATTTCTGAGTTTCAGAATATTTAACGGAAAAAAGGAAAGGTCCTGTTCTTTGACAGAAGAAAGGGGACGTTTTGAGATATAGATACAAGAACATGATTTCTTAGCCGCATATGCATTGGCTACTCTGAGTTGGGGCCCTAGTAGTAGTATGCCGATAAGCAACAGAATAATTAATGCAATCAAGACATACAGAAATTTGCGGGCCATTAAATTCAGATTTGAAATCAAAGATTCAGAAAATTTCTGATAATCTTTTCTCCATCCGGCGTCATAAATGATTCCGGGTGAAACTGCACACCGAAAACAGGGTAGTGCCAATGCCTGAGACTCATCACTTCTCCATCACTATCTGTACTATCGAAAATTAATTCAGGATTCTGTTGGTTTTCTTCGACGACCCAGCTATGATACCGCCCTGCTTTAAAACCATCCTGAATCCCTTTAAATAACGGAGACCCGCCATTGACTGAAATTATATTGGTTTCAATACCATGGAAAACGCGATCAAGTTGCCTGAGTTTGCATCCGAATAATTCTGCAATGGCCTGCATGCCAAGGCATATTCCAAGGATCTTTTTTTCGGAATAATATTTCTCCAGGCATGCCATCAGCTTGCCTGATTGATCAGGTAATCCAGGGCCGGGAGAAATCATTAGATAATCGCAATTATCCAGAACATCACTATCCAAAAGGTCGTTCTTCATAATGACAGGTTCTGAATGATTGACTTCCTCAACCAGTTGTAGCAGATTGTAGGTGAAAGAGTCGTAATTGTCTATTATAACTATCTTTTTCAAAATCAGTTTCCTTCTTTTTTCTTCTTTTTAAACGGATTCCAGTCTTTGATTTTGGATTTTATGGAATCGATTTCACCTTGAGCTTTTTTACCAAATATATCTTCTACTTCCTTACCAACTTTTTTAGAGAGGCTATCAATTGCTTTCTGTTGACTGGAATCAATTTTTGTCTTTGCATCTTTAACAACCTTATCCTTTATAACCTGCTTCATCGAATCCAGTTTTTTATCAGCTTTGGACTGAAGTGAATCCATTTTTTCTTTTGCAGCTTTACCTATGGTATCTTTGATTTCTTCTGTTTTAGATTCAAGTTTTTCAGCGGTCTCATCTTTTAATTCATCGACTCTTGTCCTGATTTCATCCCTGACCAATTCATCAATAGATTCTCCCCCTGAACCTGTAGGAATGATTGATACTTTAGGACTTTTTATGTTTCCTGTAATATAAATATCAAAATATATATTATCCCCTAGGTCGATTTCAACACCCCTGCTTTTTGCTTCTTTCTCTATCCTGTCCAGGCTGCTATCCAGTTCTGCTCCGACTTTTCCTTTTTCGAGTCTTTCGCGGGGAATGATGGCTTTTATGGTATAATCTATATTCTGATCCAGTGCATGTGATCCCGCTACCTTGAATGACATATCTTCTACCTTATAATCATGCTCCTTGATATGCACCACACCATCTGTGACCTCGAACCAGTTTTTCGAATCCCTGATATCCCATTCCTTTAGTTTGTCTACTCCAATTGATGCTGCCAGCATTTCCAGTGGCCTGAATCCTTTTATTTTTCCCTGAACTGTTTCCATATATCCGGAGGCTGAGATGTTATATAGATCCGGTAAAAGATCCTCTCCCAGAGGGCCGGAGATTACAAGAGTAGAATTGAAAATACCATCAATATATTCTGCAATAGGAGCAAGAGCTTTGAAAGTTCCGGAATGCTGAAACATTTCTTCAAATTTCAAATCTGACATATTGTACCTGAAATTAAACAATGGATTATCCTTCTCTCTGGGGTCATAACTACCATCAAAAGCAACATTTCCCTTGAAAAGCCTGGTATGACCATCAGTCAGGCTAGCCAATCCTTCCCTGATTTCAATACTGGCTGACGTATTGTTGAGCGTTAATTGATTGTATTGAATATTATTTACTTCAGAATGAATTTCCAGATTGATGTCCTCAGGTATTTGTATAACGGAGGTTGAGGCTTCACCAGATGATTCATCCAGGTACTTGTTGAAGTTAATTTTATCGGCATCAATAACCACCTTTCCGGATAATCCCTGTTCTCCCATATAATAATTATCCAATTCCCCTTTGAAAGAGATATTAGATTCATCCATGGAGATTGAAGAAGGATCAACAATCAAGTGATTTTGCTTGGTGCCTATATTCAATTCAAGGTTTTGGAGGTCATAATCTTCATATAGTATTTTATCTGCTTTGTAGTTTATGTCAAAGTCGACAGGAATAATAATTTCGTCATTGACCTGGTTGCTTGAGTTGTCATTTTGCTGAGTCAATGCGTTCAGGTTGAGAAGTCTTGAATTTGCATTGAGAGATATATATGGTTTTGAATTGGAAAAGATCAGGTTTAATGGATCTCTGAGCTCGAATGCACCGCTGAAATCCGATCCGGAATATTTTGCATCAGAGAAAAGGGCTTTAAGCATTTCAGGTGAGAAAGAGGCATTGACCTTATCTATACTTATTGTCTGGTCTTCTTCATCTACCATTTCAAAATCATTCATACTGAAGTCACCGGCCAGCCTGAGATTTTCATATAATTTATCTTCTATATCGGATTTTTTTCCTTGAAAACTCAGATCACTTTTAATCATTCCTTTCAAGGATCTAAATTGATCCAACTGGAGAAAATCTTTGAGTGTTTCAAGATCAGTTTCTCCTATCATACTTAGATCGTAACCCGTATTTCCAAAAAGTTGAGTCAGAAGCAGTGTCCCATTCATTGGTTTGTTATCAACACTAAAAGCAAAAGCTGGCATATCTATTACCATATCACTCCAATTGCCCTCAGAAGCGATCACAGAGGCTTTAAGGTTAATGTTTTCAAGTTTTGCATCTTCCTTTTCCGAGCTCATCTTTCCTTCACTGATGATTCCTTCTACTTTTATCGCAGGGAATATTCCACGGGTGCTATTGTATTGTCCTTTGACAATACCTTCTATACTGCCAATCCCTGAAGACTCAATGTTATTATATGCTTCCGAATAAATATGAGGAATGATGGAAATGACGTCGGCAACCTGGTTGCCAGGCGCATTTAAAGCAAGGTTTAAATCATAGAATTCTGGGCCGAGGGTGATTACGCCTGTTAAACTGAATGCCAGGTTATTCAGATTTATAGAATTATCGCCAATGGTATACATGTTTTTGTCAAGATCAACTAAAATGTCTGCCGTGCCATTTAGCTTAGCTTTGTAGAGATAGTTGATGTCATTGTAAGCAATAGTAAATTCTTCAATATTGGTGACTGTGGATAAATCAAAAATGATATCATCAAAGTTTCCTTTGCCCTGGTGGTCCAATCCATTGATATTCAACTTTGTTTTTGAAGTCTCATCTGTATAGTTCAATGTGCAATTCATTAAGGAATAGGCATTGATATTTCCACTGATTGATTCTTCTTTGGCATTGCCTGTTGTTTTCCAAATATCATAATTCCTGTGTCCGCTTTCATTGACCAAAAGGTCAAGCTGAGCGTCTTTAACTATTATTTCATGAATTACAATGCCCTGGTCCGGGCGGATCATAGATTTCCAGTCTGTCGTCAATTCAAACAGACCTGCATTAAGCAATTGAATGGAATCAAATGTTTCAATACCGTGAAGCTGAAGATTTTGGAAACCCAGGTTTATCAATGGGAAGTCTTTAAAAACAGATAGGTGTACTTCATTAAATTCTATATCTGCATTTATATAGGCTTCCATCTTTTCCTTTGCCGCATCGATAAACTTGTCTTTGAAGACAAAGGGGAGTAACAGTAAGGCGATGATCAAACCACCCAGAATCCAAAGTGTATACCTGATAATTTTTTTCATTGTCATATTGTAATGAGAAGAACGAAAAAATCATGAAAAAAGATTCATGACGTGATAGAATTTCACCCATGAATTAACATTTAGTGGAATTCCCTTAGACCCCGATCAGTGTTTCCATGAGTTACAATCCTTATCTTAGTTCTGAAATGAGCAATCATACCAAGCCAGAGCTACTATCACTGGAAAATATAAAGCTTAGCATAAAACAAGCAGGTTTCGAAAAAGACATCCTGTCAGAGCTTTCATTGACACTTCATAAAGGAGAAATCCTGGCACTGGTTGGAGAGTCGGGGAGTGGCAAATCTATGACGGTCAAATCCATAGCCAGGTTAAATGAATCTATTCCTGGTTTTGAATTGAAAGGAAACATCAGATTCGGTGATTCCGGAACAGAAATTCTGATGCTTGATCAAAAATCCCTGGGTCATTTCAGGAATGGCAGTATTGGAATAATATTTCAGCAATCAAAGAATATCCTCAATCCTTCCCTCAAGATCGGGAATCAAATCGGTGAGAAAATTTTGATTAAAGAAAAGCTTAGCCATGCCACCCTTAAATCAAAGGTAAATTCATTACTTGAGTTAGTTGAATTACAACCAGCTTCGAGGTATTCGGAGAGTTATCCCCATCAACTATCAGGAGGCCAGTTGCAAAGGTGCCTTATTGCCTTGGCCATGGCCAATAATCCCGCTGTTTTGCTCGCGGATGAACCGGTATCTGCACTTGATGCGCATCTAAAAACTGAAATTCTCCAGCTGATTCTGAAATTGAAGAATGATCATGGCTTATCGGTCATGCTTATTTCTCATGACCTCGAACTTGTCAGCCAGGTCAGCGACAGGATCGCAATTATTAAGGATGGTCGAATTGTTGAGCAGGGGACTGCTCAACAAGTATTGAATCAGCCTGATTCAGAGTATACAAGGGCATTACTTGCATGCAGACCATCAACCGATATGAAAACCAGGAGATTGGCTGTATTGGAAGACTTTCTTGATAATCCGGCGCTAACAAGTGATGGATTCAATAAAAACAATGTATTGAAATCAAAAGAGCTGGAATCCAGGTCTACAATGCTTGAAGAATCTGAAATCGTGATCTCCCTGGAAAATGTATCAAAATCATACAGCAGTAAAACAAGCATTTTCAGACAAAATGTAAAGGATATTATTGCCATAATTAATAAATCTTTGAAATTAAGATCCGGAGAAATCCTTGGTTTGGTCGGTCAATCGGGATCCGGGAAGTCAACCCTGGCAAGGATGATGGCATTCATCGAATTTCCTGACAAAGGAACCATCAGATTCAGGAATTGGAATATACAGGATTGGAATGAAATTGAACTGCAAAGGAATCAGCAGAAAATTCAAATGATATTCCAGGATCCTTTATCTGTTATGCCTCCACACATTACCGTGGGAAGGTATCTTAGGGAAATCATATCAAAATCAGAAAATCAGGATAAAATAATCGCCGGAATACTTAAGAAAGTTGGACTTGGGCATACACATATTGAAAAGACTCCGACGATGTTGTCAGGTGGGGAACGTCAGCGCGTCATAATTGCAAGGAGTTTGTTGCTAGATCCTGAAGTATTGATTTGTGATGAAATACTTTCTGCATTGGATGTTTCAGTACAGGCCCAGGTTGTCAATCTGCTTCTTGAATTAAATCGGATGGATAACCTGACTATTCTCTTTATTTCTCATGACAGGAACATGGTCAATTTTATTTCAGACAGATTTATAAGCCTGGATTCCGATGGAAATTAATTTTACGTTAAGTAATAAGACTAATTATAGGATTTCTAAAGGATTTACTAATTTTATATATTAATCCTATTGACATTTAACTGTTTATAGATTTTTTCAAAAAGTTCATCTTTTTGTAACTTTTATAGAAATATTAACGTTATAGGGTTAAGTGCTTAAAATTCCTATTGATTGCTATGAAAAAATCGTTGACCAAACTCATTCTTGCAATACTGATAGTTCTCAGTCTTGCTTCTTATGTTTATATCAATAAAGTTGAGGTTGAACAGAAAAACCAGGCTAAGATTGAGATGGAAGAGTTGGATACCACCAAGGATCAACTTATTACAGGTATCACATTTATTACGATAGTTGTAGACAAGTTCATCGATATAATTACGACACGCCAGGCATAATCGCCATTCCTGAAATATCAAATCCATTCAGAAATTCCTTGACATTCATTGTCCTTTTTCCTTCGTATTGTAATTGATGAAGTTCAATATATCCATCATTGCATTTTAAACTGATGAAATTTTTATTGTCACTGATGATGTCATGGTCCTGACCAATGAATTTTTCTGAAGCTTTAGCTTTTTTGACTTTCATTTTTTTTCCACCCAGTTTCATCCAGGCTGAGGGATAAGGATCCAGTCCTCTTATGAAATTCAGAACGTCAACCACATCCATGTTGAAATCTATCCTTGTATTTTCATTTTTCAATTTAGGTGCATGTGTGACTGCATTATCGTTTTGTTCCTTTAGTTCAAAATCACCGGATTCTATGAGGTTGACTGATTCAAGTACAACGTCGGCAGCTACATATTTCATCCTGTCATGAAGATCACCAGCATTATCATTAGGGTAGATGGGGATTTCTCGCTGGATCAGAATTGATCCTGTATCAATTTCATGTTTGAGTTTAAAACTGGTTACACCTGTTATATTTTCTCCTTTAATAATTGCCCAGTTGATAGGTGCTGCTCCCCGATATTTTGGTAACAATGAACCATGCAGATTATATGTTCCCATTGGTGGCATATCCCAGACGACAACCGGTAGCATTCTGAATGCTACAACGACCTGGATATCTGCTTTTAAAGTTCTTAATTCTTCAACAAATTCCGGATTTTTAAGATTGGTAGGTTGAAGTATTTTCAGTTGCTTCGAGATTGCATATTTCTTTAAATCGGATTCAATGAGGGTTTTACGCCCTCTTCCGCCATATCGGTCACGTGAAGTAATGACTCCAACAATTTCGTAACCCGCATTATATAATATATCCAGGGAGTGCACTGCAAAATCAGGTGTTCCCATAAATACTATTCTCATATTTCTTATTTCTTTCCTGGCAGCATATTAAATAAAAATGTAATATTTTACCTTTGTTTAATTGCAAATATGAATAAAATTCTATTGATCATTTTGTCTCTTTTTTTTGCTTGCTCCATGCAGGCTCAAAGCGTCCTTCTCGAAGGCTATATATATGAAAAAGGAAACAGGGGATACCTGGACAATGTGATGATCATATTGAAATCTGAAGAAGGTGCAATCAACAAGTTCTATTCTGATGCGGAAGGTTTTTTTCAAACCCAACTAACTGCAGGAAAATCCTATGAAATGGCCTTCTCCGGGGTATTGCTTGAGGACATAACCATGAAAGTTTTAGCTTCCGATGAAAAGGAAAAGATCTTTCTAAAGATTGAAATGGAAAGAAAACCCGGGTATATATTTGATATCACCCTGGCTGAAAAAAGAAATGAGTTCCTTGGACAGGCCAAAGGAATTCATAATGCATTGATTGAAGTATATAATAATACAAGCGAGGAGTTGATCATGATACTTGAAGATCATCCTGATCCAGGGTTTAAATTACCACTGGTCAAAGGAAATCATTATACAATACTGGTCAGGAAGGAAGGATTTATCGCTAAAAGGCTTGAGGCATATGTTGATATTGAAGGATGCATATTGTGTTTTGAAGGTCTGGACCTGGTTAATCCTGCGGTTTCTGATAATCTGAGCGAGAAAAATACCATAGGTGTTATACTTGCCAATATCACAATGGAAAAAGCTTTTAAAGGTCAAAAGCTGGAAATAAATAACCTGTATTATGATTTTGCCAGGTGGCATTTACGTGATGAATCCAGGGATGAACTGGATAAAGTACTTACCATGATGAAGGATAATCCTGGTTTCATCGTAGAATTGGGCTCACATACTGATTCCAGGGGAAGTAGCAAGTCCAACAGGATATTATCCGATAAAAGAGCCCGTTCTGCCGTCAGTTATCTTATCAATAAGGGCCTGGATAAAAAACGAATCGTTGCAAAGGGCTATGGTGAAGAAGTTATAATTAATCATTGTAAGGATAATATCGATTGTGCAGAAGAGGAACACCAGGTTAACAGAAGAACAGAGCTCAAGATTATTGGCCTGTCACAGCAAGCCGATGAGTGGATGTCACTTGATGAAATGAAAAGAAAGGAGAAAATGGAAGAGCTGCTTGAAGAAATACAGTTTAGCGGACAGATCAAGGTGGGAGAGGGACAAGTACTTGTGGCCAGCAAGAATACACCTGTCGATTCAATTCAGATTATAAATGATACTATTACAAGCACCAAAGATAAATTGGCAGAAGTCTTTCAATCGGAAGAAATTGGAGAGCAAGAAGGTCATGAAATTGATGAGAAAGGGAAAGAAGTAGTCAAAGATGTAGTCAAAGAAGATGAGCAAATCGCAATTACTTCAAATGATATTGAAAAGGAAGGAATCATTATTCCAACAGAGCAAACAATTGAAGGACAAGTTATCAGTAAAGAGAAAGAACCAACTGGAAACAAATTCAGTGGAATTAAAATAGCCATTAAGATAAGTCATGAAGCTTTACCAGAAAGTCATGATATATTCCAGAGACACGATAATATTTACATTGTAAAAGAAGGTACTGCCAATATTTATACCATCGGCATATTTAAAGACAGGGCCGAAGCTGAGGAATTTCTAAAAACTTCAGTAAAATTGGTTTATCCTACAGCCTTTATTGTTGAAATAGTAGATGGAAATTTATTGAGATGATCAGACCACAATCTTTACCGTTCAGATTTGATTTGGCAGATTAACCAAATCTAATTACTTATTAACTACTATACTCCGAACTAAAAACTAACCGTAACATTCATTCCGGGGTAAGGAGCAATTGGACTCAATCTGAATGATATATCATCATTAACATTGAATTCGGTCAAGTGCTTGTCTACAAAGGCGTCTGCAGCAGCAAATATGTGGACTCCAATGACTCCCAACCAGGAATAATCCATGTTTTGTCTTTTTTTGTCCCGGTATCCACGGACAGTGGAAATGTTTGTCAATCCGAGATAATTGTCAGTAATCCCGTTTGCCATATCCTTGTATCCCTGGTCCCAATCCCTGTATTCTCTCGTATTATAGACTAGGATACCAATTGCGATTCCTTCTGCAGCCACAAAAAGAGGCGCTTTCCACCATCTTTTGTTATAGATCTGTCCTGCGCCCGGAAGAATCAAAGAGTATAAACCTGCCTTGCCGGGATTACCTTTGAAGGAATCAAATATGCCGTATGGATCCTCATTGGCAATTTCAACCTTGTTTGATTGATCGACTTCAGGCGAAGCAGTATCATTTTGACCAAAACCCGTGGTTTGAATCAGGAGAAGTAAAATTATTAGAGACAGGATAGTATATACCGCTTTCATTGTCTTAAAATAACGATAAAGAATCTGAAAACTTATTCTTCAATCGAGTCCAGTATATCATTTAATTGGTCGTCAGAGCTGAAGTGTATGATAAGTTTGCCTTTCCCTTTTATATTTCTGCTGATTTCAACCCGGCTTCCAAAGTGATGCGAAAGACGGTCCTGGATTTTTACAACTTCAGGATTTACCGGCATTTTAGCTTTGGTAACTGATTCTTTTGTTTTGGGAGTTTTCAGATCTTTGATGAATTTTTCTGTATTCCTGACAGATAGATTTTTGTCGACGATCTGTTTGAAAACATATAATTGCCTTTCTTTTTCTTCAAGGCTAAGAATTGCCCTGGCATGTCCCATGCTGATCTGGCTTTCTTTTATTCCAGATTGAATCTGCGGTGGAAGTTTGAGTAACCTGATATAGTTACTGACAGTACTTCTTTCTTTTCCTACGCGTTTTGCCAGGTCTGCATGCTGCAGTTGGCATTCATCGATCAATCTCTGGTAGGAGAGCGCAATTTCAAGTGCGTTCAGATTGCTTCTTTGGATATTTTCAATGAGAGCCATTTCAAGCATGCCCTGGTCATCGGCAAGTCTTATATAAGCAGGAATAGATTTCAGACCTGCCAGTTTTGATGCTCTCCATCGTCTTTCACCGGCAATGATCTGGTATTTGTTATGTTCTATTTTTCGTAAAGTCAGTGGCTGGATAAGACCAACAGCTTTGATAGAGGCGACGAGTTGAAGCAGTTCAGTCTGATCAAATTCTTTCCTGGGTTGAAATGGATTGACTTCGATCATTTCAATGGGTACCTCTGCTGTTGTTTTAGAAAGTTCTTTGACAACTTCTTTTTTTTCAACAGGATCATTCTCGACTTTATCGATATTTGATAACAAGGCTCTCAAACCTTTTCCCAATTGCTCTTTCTTTTTACTCATCGTCTGTATCATTCTGTGGCATCACTGGTTGATTGCTATTCTTTTCAATAAACTCGTGAGCCAGGTTTAAAAAATTCTTGGATCCTTTACTTGATATAGCGTATAATATCACAGGTTTACCAACACTGGGAGCTTCCCCGATTTTGGAATTCCGGTGTATTATTGTGTCAAATATCCTGTCTGATAATAATTCATGTACTTCTTTAACGATCATTTTTGCCATTCTCAGGCGTTTATCAAACATTGACAATACTATTCCTTCAATTTCAAGTTCCGGATTTAGTTGTTGTTTTACAAGAGCGATCGTACTTTTTAACTTCCCAAGTCCCTGGAGAGAGAATACTTCACATTGAACAGGAATTAAAACGGAGTCAGCTGCAGTGAGCGCATTGACTGTCAGGATGCCGAGTGAGGGAAGACAATCGATAAATATAAAATCATAAAGATCTTTCAATTCGTAAAGTGCTCTTTTCATTGCAAATTCCCGGCCCTCTTGATTTGCCAATTCGATTTCTGCACCAACCAGGTCGATATTTGAAGGAAGAATATCAAGATTTGGAATACCTGTTGGAATGATAGCATCAGTTGCACTCAGGTTGTTAATCAGGCAATCATAAAGACTGAATTCAATATCTTCGGGGTTAAATCCAAGACCTGTTGTTGCATTCGACTGCGGATCGGCATCTATCAGTAGTACTTTCTTATCCAAAACACCAATAGCAGCCGACAGGTTAATTGCTGTGGTTGTTTTCCCTACGCCTCCCTTCTGGTTGGCAATCGTGATTATTTTCCCCATACTTATCTTATAATTCTAATGTAGTACCTATTTCCATCAGAATCAGTTCCTTTCCTTTTTCATTAAATGTATTCTTCGCTTTATCACTGTCTATTTCAATGTAGCCAAAAGTATCGAAATGACATCCAATAATCCTATCACATTCAATAAATTCAGAAGCGATTGCTGCGTCTTCATAACCCATAGTGAAGTTATCCCCGATTGGAAGGATCGCAATATCAAGTTTCGGGCATGTGGCCGGAATAAGCTTCATGTCCAGAGTAAGGGCGGTATCCCCTGCGAAATAGAAACAACATTCATCATTCCAGACAACGAATCCTCCGGGATCTCCTCCGTTTGAGCCATCTGGCAGACTACTTGTATGGATTGCGTTCACATATTTGACTGTACCAAAATCAAATGTCGCTTTTCCTCCGTGGTTAAGAGGATGCCCTTCAATGCCTTTTTCTCCATACCAGCTGACGATCTCAAAGTTGGAGATAACTTTAGCTCCTGTCCTTTTAGCGATACTTTCTACATCTGCAAGATGATCACCATGACCATGACTGACAAGAATCCAATCAGGGTTCAGCTCATTTACATTGATGCTTTCTGCCTTTGGATTTCCGGTAAAGAATGGGTCTATTAAAATGGTGTATCCTTTAGTTTCAATCAGAAAACTGGAATGACTGAGATATTGTATTTTCATATTCTTAGTTTCAAGGATTCAAATATACTACAGAATAGAAAAGGGCTGCAATTTCTTACAGCCCTTTTATTTCCTAATAGTGATGTACTATCAATGCTGGATAATCAGTTTTTCTGAAATCCTGCTGCCATCTTTATACCTGGCAAGGAAGTAATACATACCATCCTGTAAATCACTGACATTAATGGTCACCATATTTTCAATGACCCGTTCATTCAGTGACCTGATTAATCGACCATTCATAGAGAATATCTCCATTTTGGCCAGGTTCTCAGAATCTGAAAATTCTATATTGATAAAATCACTTGCCGGACTAGGGTAGAGCTTAATATCCCGTTCATCTTCGACTGCACTCAAATCTACCGGAATTAAAGCTGATTCATTATTCCTGGAAGCGATTTCTGTCTTAGCTGTTGTTTTGGTCGTTGCAATAACAATACAGTAATCTTCAGTCTCTCCATAGGTAACTACTTCGCAAGGTCCAAGTGGATAATCGTTTAATGACATCGCAACACGCAATGTAGTTTGTCCCTGGTAAAGATGTGATGGAGTTTTAATGAATCCACTAAGTGTACCCACTCCTGCACCATATGCAACAAACTCATATGGATCAAGGAAGTCGCCATCCATATTATAGTCGATCCACACTTTCCAATAAGCTTTTTCTGGCCATCCATTACCATAGCCGGCACCAAGGACTATTGGGTATGTTTCGTTTTCTAATATTTTAGTACAAACATTAGTATAATCTGCATAACCACCATCATCTCCTGTTGTATTATCAATATCAGCAAACATGAATCTGTCAATATAGCTTTCTGCTGAATTAATGCCGCCAGAAGGACATAGCGTTGGATAAGGAGGGCTTCCCAGCACTGTTATGTCAAATGAACAAGTTTCAATATTCCCACATCCATCCTCAGCCTGGTAAGTTACAGTATGCGTCGTTCCTGCAGGAATATTAGATCCTGGTGCAGGACCTGCAATTTGATTTACAGTCAGGCAATTTGAAATCTCCATAATATATTCCAGGGATGCATGATTATACTGGTCGTTCCATTGACCACTATGCAGTAATTCCACATAATCCTGTCCTGAACCATAGTTGTTTGGTTGGTTTGGATACCAGTTTTGATAAGTTAATGGATCACCATTTACCCATTCAAACCACCCTTCATTGACATGATCGGATAATCCGATAAATGCAGATTGCATTGTCAGTTTACTTGCCAGGAAATTATTTTCGGTTGCATTATTGATCACTGCCAGGTGACCACCATTTGCAAGACAATTGGCCTGAGCTGTTTGCCAGGTTGCCGGTGATGTGGAGCAATAATAATGGTGGCCATCCAGTGACCCCATGTAAATAAAACCAGCTATCGGTGCTCCATTTCCATTGCATGCACTACAGCACGAGCTTGCAGTTGGAGGCGTCCAGTTAACTGTCGCCCCGGTACTATTCGATTGTACTGTCAAAACAATATCATCCGGGCAATCCATCGTAATACCACCTGAAACGATTATGTCAAAGCTGCATGTTGCATTTGACCCGCATGCATCGCTGACCTGGTAGATAACCGTATGTGTACCTTCTGGCAAAAATGATCCAGGTGCAGGACCTGCAATCTGCTGGACATTGGAACTTGAACAAGGTAACTCCATAATGAATTCAAGGGAGTAATGATTGTATTGATCATTCCATTTACCACTGGCCATCAATTCCACATAATCCTGGTTGTTATTATAATTATTGGGTTGACCAGGATACCAATTCTGGTAAGTCAACGGATCTCCATTTTCCCATTCAAAATCACCTTCCCAGTCTTTGTCATTCAATCCTATCCATGCAGACTGAGCCAGCAATTGATTGGTAAGGAAATTATTTTCTCCCGCCGAATTAATGGAAGCGAGGTATCCTCCGTTATTTGCACAAATTTGTTTTGCAGTATTCCACTTGGCAGGCGCTAATGAACAATAATATTGGTGACCGTTATATTCTCCCATAAATATAAATCCAGGGATATAATTACCATTATCACAATCATTGCATCCATCGTAGACAGGTGGTGTCCAGTTTGCATATGCGCCTCCATTAGTTGTGCAATCCAGGTAAATGTCATCCGGGCAATTTAAAGGCACGGGAGCGCCTGTCACATGTATAGTGAATGAGCAGGTACTCACATTGCCACATGCATCTGTAGCTGTATAAACTACAGTAGTATATCCATAAGGGAATGTATGTCCAGGGTTATAATTGCTTGTAATGGTCACATTTCCACATCCGTCAACCACATGTGGCGGATTCCAGTAAACGACATTGTCATTGTAAGCCACTGTAATATTTTGTGGACATCCATAAAATACAGGGACACCTGCATCTTCTACATATAACAGTTGTTCACAACTTGAACTAAGCCCACCAATGCCCTGGTAGGATGCAGTCCAGACGCGTTTAATCACTTTCTGTCCTGCACAAGGTCCGGTTGATACGATCCAATCCTGATATGTTACAATAGGATTCGGGCAATAAGCGCCTCCTGTTGCTGTCGCATATCCATGATAGAGAGGACTTGTACTTTCTCCGATACATAGCCATGCATCTGCAGGACAGGATATAACCGGTGCTGTAATACAGGTCAGACAATTTACTGTAATATTGAAACTGCAATTCGTACTGTTGCCACAATGATCTGTAGCCAGATATGTAATTGTATGATACCCTTGTCCGAAACTGTCGCCACTGTTGACAAGCTTGCCATGCTGATCGTAGGCCTTAAGGCTGGCAACACCGCAATTGTCGTAAACATCAGGAATATTCCAGCTTACAGGCACAGTACAATTGTACCCGGTTCCTGAAACCACAATGTTTGAAGGACAATTATTGATATTTGGTCCGATATGATCTTCCAGTTTGATCGTCTGAACACAAGAATTATTGACATCAGGGTTATCGGGATCTGTTGCTTTCCATGTTCTGTGAATAATTTTTCCATCTGTACATGGTCCTGTAGATACGATCTGATCAGTATATGTGAGTACAGGAATGTTGCAGTTTGGTTCTCCGGGCCATGCGGTAGCCCATCCGGACAATGAAGGATCCGGATTAACAGGATCCGGACATGCCAGGAATGTATAAGGGCATGATATGCCAGGAGGTGTCGGACAACCGATTTGACAATTCACAGTGATTGTAAATGTTGCTGTTGCAGAATTCCCACAGTTATCTGTCGCGGTATAAGTAATCGTCGTTGTACCTTCAGGGAAATCATAGCCATTTGGATAATCTGATACTATACTCTGAATGCCGCAGTTGTCAACTACTGTTGGTTCAGACCAGTTTACAAACACTGTGCATCCGGCGCCACTTCCTGTGACAATAGCATCGAATGGCATATTTGAGATTATCGGTGCGTCGACATCTATTACCTGGATTAATTGCATACAGGAACTAGTTAATGTCGGGTCGCTTGGGTCCGTTGCTGTCCAGGTTCTTTCAATGACCATCTGGCCGTTACATGGACCAGTTGAAACCGTCACATCGCTATAGCTTACAACAGGCGGTGCACAAATTGAAGATCCCGGTAATGCAGTAGCGTATCCGGTACTCGCAGGAGAAGTGTCACCGGTCACAGGGCATCTCCATTTATCAGCGGGACAAAGGATTAACGGAGGCGAAGTACAATAAATACATTCTACGGTCACATTAAAGGAAGCCGTGCTTGAGTTTCCACAATCATCTATAGCTGTATACACAACTGTGGTGACACCTTCCGGAAAGGCAAAACCGCTCGTGTGACTTGAACTTGTAGACGAAATCAGGCAATTATCAGTAATTAGA
>JABDPK010000063.1 GCA_013042795.1 Saprospiraceae bacterium
ATGATGACTATTGCTATAATGATGATTGCTTTGATGATTTATGGTTATTATTCTGAAGGTATCAATAAAGGGATATTTGTTTTTGCAAGAACGGTTCTCATATTGTTGACATGGTATCTCTTCATTGCACCTTATGCAAAAAGATATCTCTTCAGACTTTTGAATAAGCGTAAGGCGGAATTGTCCTCTGAAATCAACCACGTGTTTGATATGATCCCATACCTTAAGATTATTGTACTAAAAGCATGGCGTGAATCTTCAGGAATTAATATTTTTCATAAGTTGTATCATTTCATATTAACTACAATTTTATACACACTTCATTTCAAAATTGACGAATGATATATATTGTTACGGGCGAAGTCAGAACAGGTAAATCTACTCATGTTTATGAGTGGTTAAAAAACCGTAAAGATGTCGGTGGATTTGTCAGCCTTGATGATGGTCCTCTCAGGTTTCTGTACAACGCCGTTTCCAGGGAGAAAATTGATTTTCAGACAGTAAACAACAACGAAGGTGATGTACTGAATATCGGTAAATTTAGTTTTCATAAATCTTCTTTCAACAAGGCTTCTGAATGGGCCATGGATCACAATAACGATCCTCAGATCAAATACCTGGTTATTGATGAATTGGGCAAGCTGGAAATAAAAGATGAGGGCTTCAACAAATTGATAAAATACCTGTTAGGGAATTCTGAAAAAGATCTGATTATTATTATACGCGATTATCTCTATGAAAAAGCGTTAACGTATTATAATATCACAGAACACATCAGTTTGAACAAGAATGAATTAATCCGGATTCCCTGAGGGGGTTCTGATATTATCCTAAAATATTTTCATACTTCATAAACGGCTGTTTGTAGAAACGCTTACCGCTAAATGCAGCAAAAGCATTCGCTATGGCACCACCAGCAGGTGGAAGAGTCGGTTCACCCAGACCTGTTGGGTCATTCTGGCTTTCAACAAAATAGGTTTCTATTTCAGGAGCTTCATTCATTCGGATCAGCCTGTAGGTATTAAAATTTTGTTGTTTTGCCTGGCCATTTTCAAATTCAAAATTTCCATACATAGCATGACCAATACCATCGATGATTCCACCTTCAACCTGGTTTAGAGCTGCTACTGGATTGATAACAATTCCACAATCAATAGCGCAATATATTTTTTTGATAACAGGTACATCGTTTTCAACCACAACTTCTGCTACTTCGGCAACATATGTATTATGTGAATAGTAAGCAGAAAAGCCCTGGAAAACACCTGGCAGGTTCTGACCCCAGTTTGATTTTTCTTTAGCAAGATTTATAACACCTACATATTTGTCAATATCATAATTCAGGTTTTCACCTGTAGGATTATTTCTTGCAATATCAAAGAGTTCCATTCTGAAGTCTACGGGGTCTTTTCCAAGGTGTTGGGCCAGTTCATCCAGAAACGCCTGTTCTGCATAAGCCAGGAAATTGGCATATGGGGCACGCCAGGCACCGGTTGTAATATTGCTTTCCAGCGTATGGCTATCGACTCTGAAATTTGGTATCGCACCTGCAGGATAATTGTTTGGCATAGGATCAAACATCTGTCCGTTCACACAGGCTTCCACGAGATGATATGCGTTTATTTTACCAGCTTTCAAACCAGCTTTGAATCTATATTTTGAAGCTGGACGATAAGTTCCTGCCAGCATGTCATCTTCTCTCGAGAATGATAGTTTGATTGGCTTACCGGAAATAGATGATATTTCTGCTGCTTCAAGAGCGAAATCTCCATAAAGTCTTCGGCCAAATCCACCACCCATTCTTGTCATATCGATTTTAATATCTGCCACCTCTCTTTGGAGAAGTTCTGCTATTCTTGAACGTGTCCATTCAGGGGTTTGAATAGGTCCGACAAATTCTGCTTTATCATCAGTAACATCTGCAAAAAAGTTCATGGGTTCCATACAGCTGTGGGGGAGGAATGGCGCTTCATAGGTCCGTTCAAATATTTCATCTGCTTCTTCCAGGCCTTTAAATACATCCCCGTCTTCTCTCCTGGGCGTTTCAGATTTTTTATCCAGAAGTTCAAGCAGCCGGGAATCATGAAGTGCCGTATTTTCAAGTTCTCCACTTACCTTCCATTCTGCTTTTAAAGCTTTCTGGCCTTTCATGGCGGACCATGTGTTCTCAGCCAGAACCGCGATCTTATTTCCGAATTGGATGACATCCAGTACACCTGAAATATTTTTTGTGTCATTGTCATTATAGCTTTCCAGTTCCATTCCAAATGCTGGAGGTCTGAGGACTACAGCATGGATCATTCCTTCCCTGGTGTAATCCATACCGAAAAGCGGTTTCCCGGTTAGTATTCCATCCATATCGACATTCTTCTTACTGTTTCCAATAATCTTGAAATCTGCCGGATCTTTAAGTTCTACTTCTTCCGGGATGTCTCTTAAGGCAGCTTTTGCTGCCAGCTCTCCGTATCCCATAGATTTACCTTCCGGTCCATTAACTACGCCATCAGATACCGAACATTCCCCTGGATCTATACCCCATTCCTCAGCAGCTGTATCTACCAGCATCTTTCTGGCAGTGGCTCCGGCCATCCGCAAACTTTCCCATCCTTGTCTTATGGATTGTGAACCGCCTGCAACCTGTCTTTTATACCATTCCGTATTTAATCCTGCCTGTTCAACCAGGACATCTTTCCAATTCACATCCAGTTCTTCAGCGACAATCATAGGCATGGATGTCTTGATATTTTGGCCGATTTCCGGGTTGGGGGAAAAAATTGTGACCAATCCTGTATCTCCGATTTTCAGAAAAGCATTTATATCAAACCACTCAGATGGAATTGCTTTCATGACTTCAATATCAGCTTTACATCCAGCAAGCCAGTTGAAGCCAAGTATCATTCCTCCACTTGCAGCAGCTGATACTTTCAAGAATGAACGTCTTTTATATTTAGTTTTAATCAGTGTCATGGTTTCTGTTATTTTAGATGGACTTTGAAGCGTGTTTAATTGCTTTTTTAACGCGCAGATATGTCCCGCATCGACAAATATTACCTCGCATAGCCTGATCTATTTCTCTGTCAGTAGGTTTTTTGTTTTCAGAAAGAAGTGCAGCAGCGCTCATGATCTGGCCGGACTGGCAATAACCGCACTGAGGAACATCATATTCTCTCCAGGCTTCCTGTAAAGGATGGTCTGCATTCTTTGACAAACCTTCAATAGTTGTTACAGTCTGGCTTCCAAGGTTCGAAATCGGGTATGTGCAGGATCGCATAGCAATCCCATCAACATGCACTGTACAAGTTCCGCATTCAGTAACCCCGCAACCATATTTAGTACCAACGAGACCCAGGTTATCTCGCAGAACCCAAATCAAAGGAGTGTCAGGATGAACAGATACTTCGTGTATTTCACCGTTGACTTTAATTGAATAATTAGCCATCTTATTTTATTATTATATTGAATAGAGAACATTAAATATAACCAATAATTGAATGCCAAATGAACTTCCTATAATGGTTTTAGCTGCCGGATCATCCCAAAGACTAGGACAGGCTAAACAATTGCTTGATTTAAATGGTAAAACTTTGATATCCCATATCGTAGAAGAAGCATTAGAGTCGAAGCTTGGGGAAGTATTTGTATTGACTGGGTTTAAACAGGATTTGATTAGATCTGAACTTCAAGACAAAAGGGTTCAATACCTTTTTGTTGATCATTGGCAGGAAGGCATGGGAGCCACTATAAGTAAAGGTATTTCAATAATAGAAAGCCTGGATTATACAGGGGTTATTATTACAGTTTGTGATCAGCCCAGCATTTCAAAAGAGATCTTTGTAAAAATATCCGATTATGTCGGTCGGTCTGGAAAAGGTATTGTATTCAGTGATTATGGAAATGGCTTTGGGCCACCAACTTATTTTGATAGGAAATATTTTAGAGCATTGACTGAATTATCTGGAGACATAGGGGCGAAACCTATAATCCTGGATAATCTAAAAGATGCTGCAGGAATTCGTTTTTCAAAAGGAGGGATTGATATTGATACCATGGATGATTATAAAAACTATTTAAAAAACAATATTTAATATCCGCAAACCGCCGCGCCTGCCTTAGTACCTAAGTAACACTTGCGCCAGAGCTTCAGCGTCGGATCACGGTGGACAGGCAAACCGATTTCAGTAGATTTAATTAATTTACAAACAAAAAACGATGTCCTCTTCCCATGGCACTATGTTTCCGGGTCTGAGATATTCAGATGCAACCACAGCCATTGAGTGGCTTTGCAATACACTGGGCTTTAAAAAACTTTTAGTGGTACCCGACGAGAAAGGTACAATTGTTCATGCTCAGTTGAGTTTGGGTACAGGAATTATTATGATCGGATCAGAAAGTAATAATGAATATGGTCTTCATGTCCGCCCACCATACAAATTGGAAAACATCAATACGCAATCTCCCTATATCTATATAGAAAACATCGAAGCACATTATAATCATACCAAATCATCGGGTGCTGATATTGTCATCGAACTTAGGGAAGAAGAATACGGGGGCAAGCACTACCTTGTGCGCGATCCGGAAGGACATCTGTG
>JABDPK010000064.1 GCA_013042795.1 Saprospiraceae bacterium
TGGGACATGACCAATTTAGACAGTATTGAATTATTAGGTGATTATAATTCCCCGGGATATAATCATTCCAGCTGGAATCATGATTCCGGAACATTCGCATATTATGCAGAAGAGATTCCTTTGGGACAACCCATGGCGGTTATAGATCTGACAAATCTAGGCGATCCTGTTAATGATATACAGTTGTTATATACATTCAAGGATCCGATTTCCACCACCGATAATGATGTCACACCGCATAATCCTTTTGTCCATAATGACACATTATATATTTCGTATTACGAAGATGGGTTGAAAGTGTATGATCTTACAAATCCGGCACAACCTTCACTGGTGGGTTACTATGACACCTATCCTGACAATGGATCGAATTATACAGGTTACGAAGGTAATTGGGGTACCTATCCATTCTTTGATTCAGGATGTATTATGATGTCAGATATCACATATGGCCTGAACATTGTCAAATATGGGTGCGGTAATACGAGTACTTATTACCTGGATGCAGACATGGACGGTTTTGGTGACCCGAATGTCGCACTCGATGGCTGTTCTCAACCATCAGGATATGTAGCCGATAATACAGATTGTGATGATGGTAATCCCAATGTCTATCCTGGTGCTGACGAAGTGTGTGATAATGTAGATAACGACTGTGATGGCTTAACAGATCTTGATGATCCGGGGGTTATAAATGTTCCCGACTTTTACCAGGATCTGGATAATGATGGATTCGGTAACGCTTCTGTTTCTGTAACAGATTGTTTTGCTCCTCCCGGTTATGTGCCGGATAATACGGATTGTGATGATAATAACCCTGTTGTTTTTCCAGGCGCGCCTGAACTTTGTGACGGCATTGATAATGACTGTGACGGTCTGATTGATAATGATGATCCAGACTTTGGCCAGTTTGATTGGTTTGAAGATGGCGACGGAGACGGATTTGGAAACCCTGCAGTAGCGATTGTGGATTGCGATCAACCCCTGGGTTATGTTCTTGATAATACTGATTGTGATGATACCGATGGCAGTATTTATCCCGGAGCACCGGAAACATGTGATAATGCTGATAATAATTGTAACGGTTTAGTAGATGAAGGAGTCACAGCAATTTTTTACCTGGACAATGATGGTGATACCTATGGTGATTTCAATCATTCAATCACTGCCTGTACCGCGCCAGCAGGCTATGTCCTCGATAATACGGATTGTGATGACAGCAATAACCAGGTAAATCCCGGTGTGAATGAATTATGCAATGGCATAGATGATAATTGTGATGGATTAATTGATGAAATATGTGTCCTCTTGGATTGTGATGGTGATTCATTGAATATTTCCGTCATATCACAGGATAGTTTTGTTGCAAAAAAGCATATTGCATCTGATGCCCTGATTGATATCGGGCAGGATATTCTTTTTCAATCGGGAACAGATATGGATCTTTTAGCAGATTTCGAAGTAAAGGAAGGTGCACAATTCGAAGCCTTGATTTCTGATTGTGATGAATCAAATAATGCAATAATTGCAGATGTTAGTCATTTCTATGATTTTATTGAGAATCTTATAAATAAAGATCCTGGTGAAAATTTGATTTTTCATATTGATAATGGCAGGGATGATGAAATCCAGACAATCCATGATATCGCTGAGTTATTCCGTGTTCTCAGGGTTCCTTCCAGGGGTGATCGGGTGGTTTTGATTCAAAAATCTCATATTGTGCTTTATTCGGTGTCAGTTTCATATGAATAACTTGGCACAGCTTTTGAAAATGTATTAATCTGATAAATAAGTCAACTTTGGGAATACTGGTCTTTACACTTAGTCTAATTTTGGGTTCTTTTGCCAGCACGAATCCTGCTGAGCTCCGAGTTTATAATTATATAGACGCGCACAAGGAAATTGCTGTTTCAGAAATGTATCGTTCGGGAATACCTGCCAGCATAACGATGGCCCAGGCAATACATGAGTCCGGGACCGGACAAAGTGAATTAGCTGTCCAGGCCAATAATCATTTTGGAATAAAATGTAAAAAATACTGGAAAGGTCAGACCTATTATTACAAGGATGATGACAGGGATAATTCCGGGAATCTGATTGAATCATGTTTCAGGTCCTATGAGACCGTAATAGATTCATATATTGATCATTCCAATTTTTTAAGCGATACGCAGCATTACGGTTTTTTATTTGATATACCAGTCAAAGAGTATAATTCATGGGCTACAGGCTTAAAGAAGGCTGGATATGCAACCGATCCGTTATATGCAGAAAAGTTGATCAGGATAATTGAGAAGTATGATCTGGCATTATTGGATTATCATCCTGACCCATTACAAAAAATTAAAAATTCAACAGCGAATAATTAATATTTATATATTTGAACTGCCGAAGTCACAGGGGAGAGACGAGCAATAAACCAATCTAGGAATGTGCGATTTAGAGTCTAAATCAACTACCTACTCTTGGATTTCCTCCTGAGGCTTTGGCGCTTTTTTTACAGGGTCCTTGGTATCATCTATAAATTGTTCCCTGTTCTTATAAAGATCTTTGGCCAAAAACAATGCACGTCGCATCGAGTCTCCAGAAGCCATATTCCTTCCAGCAATATCATATGCCGTACCATGATCGGGAGAGGTCCGAACTACTGGTAAGCCGGCAGTAAAGTTTACACCATTTCCAAAAGACAATAGTTTGAATGGAATGAGTCCCTGGTCGTGGTACATCGCCAGAATGGCATTTACTTTCTTGAAACCGCCAGTACCAAAAAATCCATCTGCAGAATAAGGGCCGGAAGCCAGAACACCGTTGTTTTTTGCTTCCTTGATGGCTGGTATAATGTAATCTTCTTCATCGGTGCCAATGACTCCTTTATCACCGGCATGAGGATTAAGGCCCAAAACAGCAATTGTTGGTTTTTCCTGTGCAAAATCCT
The DNA here is from genome assembly GCA_013042795.1 of Saprospiraceae bacterium. Next base: position 2,936 of record JABDPK010000064.1, read on the forward strand.
GCTTCAATGCCTTGCTCAGGACCTTTAACTTACGAATGATCTTGTTCTTGTTTGTAGCTTCCGGAAGATCTTTCATTGAAACATGATTTGAAGCCAGCGAGATGATGACATCTTCAGAAACCATGGTCATGACTGATTCGGGAGCAGCAAAAGCTTCCGTCAAAAATTCGGTGTGACCGACATGCTTGAATCCTGCCATCTCCATGGCTGCCTTGTTAATCGGTGCAGTTACAATAGCATCAATCCTTCCTGCCTGGGCATCTTCTACAGCTTTTTCAAGGGCAAGGTATGCAATTTTTCCACCCTCCTCTGTGGCTTGTCCAAGTGTGATATTGATGTTGTCCTCGGTCACATTCATAACGTTAACCTTGTTATAAGCTGCATTGTCTGCATGCCTTATTGACACATAGGTGAAATTGGGATCCTTGACAATGTTCTTGTGATAGGACATTATTTTGGATGATCCGTAAATAATCGGAATGAAAAAATCAGTCATTTTAGGATGTGCCAGTGCTTTGATAATAACCTCTGGTCCTATCCCGTTCATATCTCCTATCGTAATACCTATCTTTATTTTTGACATATCCTTTTTAAAGTTTGATCTTGCGAAGATAAAATATTAATGCTTTAAATTTTGAAAGCGAAGAAACATCTGGGGCAGCATTTCTTAAAAGACAATCAGGTCATTTACCGGATAGTATCCCTGATAGATCAACATTGTAAAAAGGATACACCGCTGCTGGAGGTCGGACCTGGCCAGGGTATACTTACAGAGCAACTCTATTTGGAATACTCCGATTTCAAAGCTGTAGAGTTCGATGAGGATATGGTCAATATTCTGAGGACATTTGTTCATCCATCAAGGATCATCCATAAAGATTTTCTCAGGCTCGACCCCAGGGATGTTTTTAATGGTGCCGCGTTTAACCTGGTTGGCAACTTCCCATATAATATTTCTTCACAGATCATATTCAAAATGATTGAGAATGTTGAGATGATTCCGAAAATGATCGGAATGTTTCAAAAAGAAGTCGCTGAAAGGATCTGTGCCGGTCCCGGGGGTAAAACCAACGGAATTTTGAGTGTGCGGGCACAAGCATTTTATAAGGCTGAGAAGATATTTAATATTCCACCAGAGGCTTTTTCGCCACCCCCAAAAGTCAATTCATCAGTCATAGTCCTTACAAGGAAAGACAATTATCAATTGCCTTGCGATGAAAAACTTTTTTCCAGGATTATTAAGACAGGATTTCAGCAAAGAAGGAAAAAACTCAGGAATACACTAAAATCTATATTTGATAATACCGAAGATCCGATATTTCAGAAAAGACCCGAGGAACTAACTGTAGAGGATTTTGTTAATATTACATTGATAGCACAAAAACAAAAATAATATGAGTCTTGAAGCAAAAGTAATGCAGGATTTAAAACAGGCCATGAAAAGTAAAGATCAGGCAGCCTTACGAAGTATTCGCGCAATCAAAGCGGCTATTCTGCTGGTAAAAACCGATGGATCCGGGAAAGCGCTTGATGAAGCAGGAGAAATCAAATTGATTCAAAAACTCGTCAAGCAAAGGCAGGATTCCCTGGATATCTATGAAAAGCAAGAGAGAGAAGACCTGGCGGTTGTTGAGCGTGAAGAAATAGAGATTCTAAAAAGATATCTTCCTGAGCAAATGTCCGAAGAAGAACTGACGCCCGTTTTGCAGGATATTATCACTCAGACAGGTGCTGAAGGCATGAAGGATATGGGAAAAGTTATGGGGATGGCAACACAGAAACTGGCAGGGAAAGCAGATGGGAAAACCATTTCAACCATTGTCAGAAAATTACTCTCATGAATCTCCCCCTGGAATACTTTATTGCCCGGTTTGAAGAAAACTTTACCGTCTTTAAAGGAATTTTCAATGATTTGAATCCTGGTTTATATAACTGGAAACAGAGTGATGATAAATGGTCACTTTTAGAAATTATTTGTCATCTTGTCGATGAAGAAAGGGAAGATTTCAGAAGAAGATTACAATTTGTTGTAAATAATGAAGCAGGTCAGCCACCCGGTATAAATCCGGTTCAGTGGGTCATTGAGCGTTCTTATAGTACTCAGGATTATGAAAGTAAAATCAAAGAGTTTATAAATGAAAGGCAGGCTTCACTTGAATTCCTTGAGACCATTGACCCGGCAACACTGGATAATTTCTATGAACACCCCAGCTTAGGTAAGCTCAACGGGCACCATTTTCTAAATAATTGGCTTGCCCATGATTACCTGCATATTAAACAAGCCACAAGACTCAAGTATGACTTACTTTCAGCCAGGGGTGGCGTAGGTCTTGCCTATGCAGGAACCTGGAAATAGGATTTAATAATTACAAAGCTGGGCAAGTTTTCCTTCCAGGGCATAACTTGATATGGTTGCACCGGAAACAATATCAATCTCATCCGTGTCATCCAAAAAATCACAAACATTTTTTCCTGTAAATTTTTTGAGGTATTTTTTTGAAGTGACCTGGTAGCCAAATTCAGAGAAGTAGTTTAAAATTTTCAGATGTTTAATATTCATTTCCAGGTCTGTAATGACAAGCAAATCAAAAAACTCTGAAGCATAGGTCTTTTTAATTTCGCTGTATTGATGACATCCACCCAGGTTGCATGCTGCAACTTCTGACAGGAGTATAAAACCTGTATGGTCTGTTTTATCCATAACCCTAAACAACTCTCCAAAATTGCAATCCTCTTTTTTTAAGGCAACTTCCTTGATATTGAATTGCTTCTCTACAATTTTCAATGTCTGTTTTTGGTACTGGTCAAGCAAACTATCTTGACTCCAGCCATTAAGCAACAGTATGCAAAAAATTAAAACCATACACCTATACCTGTATTAAATTGCTGAAAAGAACTGCCATTGCCTCTTTCATAAAACTGGAAATCCACTTTCAAGACGACACCTGGATCAGGTTTGTAGTTGACCCCGATCGTATAGATGTTTTGTTTTAATTCATCTTTCTTGTCCATTCCATCCGGTATGTTCAGATGATTGTTTAAATGTGCATAACGAAAGAAGGGCTCCAGGCTCTGTCGTTCCACGTTCAATACATTGTATGCTACCAGGGTATAAAAACCATGCATCAGCTCAGGCACGTCACTGCCTGTAAACTGATTGTATCGATCGGCATGACGAAAGGCACTGAAAGTATGTTGGTACCTTGCTGTTAATTTGTTTGATGTGTATTCAAAATGCAAAGTATTCATATGCATTGTTACTGTTGAACTGTCAATAACCGAGGTGGAGAAATCATCAATGACATCAAAATCATCATACAGTGAAGTATTTGTTTTACCATAGTAAGTCGACCAACCAATCCTCATGTTTTCAAAGCCATAATATTCAAGTTGCCCTGAAATTCCGGGTAGGCCGGTAACGATTGATTCTGCGCCTTTTTGCCTTGCCGAACGAATTCCTTTGGCGCCATTAATTTTTGCCTCTCCGTCAAATCCATTTGGATTATTGACCAGGTATAATTGATACTTCAGGTTATGGTTTTGCAACAAGCCTGATATTCCCAGTCCTATTTCTCTCCAGGTAGATGGAATAATGTTCTTATCCAGGAGAGGTCTTTCAACGCTATAGAAAAAAGTGGGTTCATGACTTTCATTTACAAATCCCATTGGTACAATAAGCAAGCCTGCTTTAAGATTTATACTACGTGTAATACGGTGCTTGACAAAGGCCTGTTCAATGAAGATCTCCTTGACATGTTCGACTTCAATTTCAGATACAAACTGGGTTTTTCGACTGAATTGATAACCAAACAGGGTAACAAGCCTGTGCACATCCATTTTTCCGGCGTGACGCACACCGGATTCAATTTTATGGTTATAATCAACGTGCCCGTATAATTTAATGTAAAGATTACCCGAGTTTTCCTCGTTAAAATCAATGGTGGTTTGTGAAAAAAGCTGTCCTGATGCAAGAACAGAAAATATAAAAAAGATGATTTTTAAATGTTTCATTTGAATTGTTTCCAAACATAAAATTAAAAACAATCCAAATTAATTGGATTAAATCTAAATAAAAATAATGATGATATTAATCAATCAACAAATGATACAGATCATCTAATTCATCAAAACTTTTTACACCAACCTTTTCTTCTTCGCCACCTTGAAGGACAAGACCAAAGTCCTTCCATGAGGCCATGGAGTCCAGGGGAAGGTCCGTGATATCCAAATACAAGTCTATATTAGAATAAAAGGAAGGGTCAAGCGCATTAAATTCTTCGATATCCTGAGTATCCAGCTTCAGAATATAATGTCCTGATGACAGGCCTTTTTTAAGTTCTGTAAAGGGTATCCTGTAGAATGCTGGTTTGCTGAAAGGCAGGGAACTGTAAATGTTGTCCAAAATATGGCCATCGGAGAGATCTGTAAATTCAATTGAATTGGATTCAATAAGAATCTTTGGTCCTTCTACCCAATCCCTGATTTCTTTCACTTTTTCCATAGGGATATAGTATGGTGATTCGGGATTCAGGTTAAAACTGAGGTATTCAATGCCCCAAGCTGCAAAATAGCGGGCATCGGTAAGGTTTGTAATATTCTGAGCGATAAGTTTTCGGTCAATCACAGGTTCAAGTTTTCGTGACAAAATTAATCATAAACTATCGCTTGTGTCTTCAACTGACAGCGCTTTCTGTGTACCTTGTATGATAAAATAAAACTAATGATCCGAACACTTCTTTCCTTTTTGCTACTGGCAGCTTTTCTTTCCTGTAATGATAAAAGTGATTCAACAGATGCCATGATCCTTGAAAAGGGATTGGATGAACCTCCTGAGATCTTGAAACTCTTTGACCCGGAACTGGGACCGTTTTATCATGGCGTGGCCTCCGGAGACCCCTTAAGCCATTCTGTGATTATCTGGACAAGAGTAAGTGTTGGTCATAATCAGGAAATTATAGTTGACTGGGAAATGGCCGCCGATTCTGAAATGACAAATATAGTTTCGAAAGGCCAGGTTAAAACATCTGGTACAAAAGATTATACCGTAAAGGTTGATGTTGGTGATCTTGAGCCAGGATCGGATTATTTCTACAGGTTTATATATGATGGCAAAAAATCGATAATTGGTCATACAAGAACTTCCGGTTCAGACAGTCAGGGAAGGATTAACCTGGCTTTCGCCTCCTGCAGTAATTATGAATGGGGATACTTCAACAATTACAGGTTGATGTCCTTTGACAAAAGCCTGGATGCTGTTGTCCACCTGGGAGACTATATCTATGAATATGCACCCGGGGAATACGGGGATACAACCCTGGGGCGGATCAACTACCCACCACTTGAAATAAAAACATTATCTGACTACAGGTACAGGTATTCGCAGTACAGAACAGATGCCGACCTCATGGCTGCACATCAACAACATGCATTTATCGCTATCTGGGATGATCATGAATCAGCCAATAATTCATATAGAGAGGGCGCTCAGAATCATAATGAAGGAGAAGGTGAATGGAGCCAGAGAATGGCATGGGCCAAACAAGCCTATTACGAATGGATGCCAATCAGGGAAACTGAAGAGCTATACCGTCGTTTTGAATTTGGTTCACTGGCCAGTTTGTTGATGCTGGATACTCGGATAACCGGGCGAACGGAGCAGGTAGAAGATATGGCATCCGCAAACTTTCGTGATCCAGACCGACACATCATAGGGA
>JABDPK010000071.1 GCA_013042795.1 Saprospiraceae bacterium
GGGCTTGCCTGGCCTTTTGTGCCATCCTGGTCCATTCCAGTTCCCGTTGAAGTGTTTTACGTCTTTTCGATTCCTGCTTTTCTTCCAATTCGAGTCTTTTTGCTTTTTGTTCTAGCCAGGAACTGTAGTTGCCTTCCCAGGGAATACCTTCGCCCCTGTCCAATTCAAGAATCCAACCGGCAACATTATCAAGAAAGTACCTGTCGTGTGTGACCGCAATGACTGTCCCGGGAAAACTTTTAAGAAATTGTTCAAGCCAGTGTACCGATTCGGCATCCAGGTGGTTGGTTGGTTCATCAAGGAGTAGGATATCTGGTTGACTCAATAAAAGACGACATAAGGCAACCCGTCTGCGTTCGCCACCGGACAATACTGAAATCTTCTGATCATTTGGCGGCAACCTTAGAGAATCCATAGCAAGTTCCAGTTTATGGTCTAATTCCCATGCATTATAGTCTTCCATTTTTTCTGCCAGCTCACCTTGTTCTTCCAGCAGTTTGTTCATTTCGTCATCAGACATTGGTTCAGCGAATTTGGCATTGACTGCATCATAAGCTTTTACGACATCTACAATATGCTGGACACCTTCTTCTACTACTTCCTTGACGGTTTTTTGCTCATCAAGTTGTGGTTCCTGTTCAAGGTAGCCTATTTTATATTCCTTATCGAAATGTACTTTACCTTCATAATTCTGGTCTATACCTGCAATGATCTTGAGAAGACTTGATTTCCCTGAGCCGTTCAGACCAAGAACACCGATCTTGGCTCCATAAAAAAAAGATAGCCAGATATTGTTAAGAACCTTTTTTTGCGGTGGATAAGTTTTTGAAACACCTTCCATCGCGAAGATGACTTTATTGTCTGTCATATCAGAATATTTATTTTGGACTCAAAACTAATTTAAATTAGATTTCGTCTAAAAGAATTATAAACTTTTCTCGGCATGAGGCATTTAATTATATTCGTAGTCATTAAAAAAATACATTAGAATATGTTATCAAAAAGAATGCAGGAAGCTTTGAACAAGCAAGTAAAGATTGAGGCACAGTCTTCACAGGTCTACCTGGCCATGGCATCATGGGCAGAGATTCAGCCGGGAATTGATAATGTCACAGCTTTTTTCTACAGACATAGTGATGAAGAAAGGATGCACATGCTGAAGCTGATACATTTTATAAATGATAGGGGAGGCTTTGCAGTTGTTCCACAACTGGAACAACCAAACCTTACATATCCTTCGATAATCCATGCTTTCAAGGAATTATTAAACCACGAAATGATGGTTTCACAAAGTATCAACGATCTGGTTGCCATTGCTCTTGAGGAAAAAGATTTTGCCACGCATAATTTCCTTCAATGGTATGTTGCCGAACAAGTAGAAGAAGAAGCCCTTGCCAGAACAATGAATGACAAACTGGAAATGATAGGAGACGAAAAAAGTGGACTCTATCTGTTTGACAGGGATATCCTGAATGTTTCAGTTGAATCTGGAAATGACGCACAATAAAAAAAAGCTGTAGTGTTTTGCTACAGCTTTTTTTTATAATTATTTTCTACCGAGCCAGAATCCCAGCCAGCTTCCGCATAATCCCCATTGCACAATGGTATCAATAAGGTAGCCGACTGAACTTGTTTCAAACCATACACTATTGATGTATGAAATGACAAGGTATCCTGTAGCGCCTACAGCCAGGCCAGCCATAAGACCGGTTTTAAGGTCGACTTCGCGGAATTGCAAGAGCAGCCAGCAAAGAAGAAATGCAGCAACAACATTTGCAACAAAACCCCTGAACATATTCATGCCCATATTTGTATTCCAGGATTTGTGATAGTTTATGGTCACCCATGGCTTACCCATAGATTCTTTCATATACGCTTCCTGCTCCTCTTTTGTTGCATCAGCTGGCATATTGGGTATCATATAGCCTCCATCTTCAGAAAGATTGGCGCTTAAAGCTTCCATAATAGCATCCTGATTTTCAGTGTATTGATAATTCGCACCATGTGTATTCAGCATTGACCATGATAGGAATTGCCAGATAA
>JABDPK010000073.1 GCA_013042795.1 Saprospiraceae bacterium
CTGCAGGATCAATTCAACAATAACTGGAAAGAACAATTCAGGGATGCCTAGCCTGAGCCCAACAATTCGTCTTAACGACCAATCAATCTTCTGGATTTTTTTCGGAATAGTAGCTGTCCTGTCTTCATTATCGGTTTACCTTGAAAGTCCTGTTCCGATTTTACTTCCCCTTGCGTTTGTATTTACCGGGCTTGCGGTCATGAACCCGCATTTAATTTTTTATTTATTTTTCTTTCTACTGCCCTTTTCCATAGAAGTTTCTCTGCCCGGAGGGCTGGGAACCGATTTGCCTTCAGAGCCCATTATGGTTTTCCTGATGGCCATCTGCTTTTTATTCTTACTTAAGGATATTGGCAATATTAAGAAAGCTGCATTTGTACATCCTGTGAGTCTGGTTATTATCCTTCATCTTGCATGGATTGCCTTTTCAATTGTATTTTCACAGGACCTGCTCGTATCTCTCAAGTTCTTCCTGGCCAAATTATGGTATGTCTTTCCTTTTTTCTTTTTGCCTTTGATACTATTCAAATCTGAAAAGGCTTTCCGAAAGATCTTTATTTTCCTTCTTATCGGATTAACATTGGCCATGACCTATGTAATGGCGCGTCATGCACTTACTGGGTTTGCTTTTGATGAGATCAATAAAGCAGTCAGGCCGATATTCAGGAATCATGTCAATTATGCTATTATGCTTGTGGCGGTATTTCCATTCCTGTGGTACATCTATAAAACAGATAAAAGATGGGGTAAACTTTTCTTTATTCCTTTGATTCTTTTTTATCTCCTGGCTATATATTTTACATACACACGTGCTGCTCAACTGGCGGTCCTTCTTTCCGTAGGTGTATATTTTGTTATCCATTTTCGTCTCAGCAAATATGCTCTCGGGTTAAGTTTTATCATATTAATTTATGGCATCACTTATCTTTCTGTTGAAAACAAATATCTCGACTTTGCTCCCAACTACGAAAAAACAATTACCCATCACAAGTTTGATAACCTTGTAGAAGCCACATATAAAATGGAAGATATTTCGACAGTGGAACGGTTCTATCGTTGGATTGCAGGGTTTTATATGGTTAAGGAACGACCATTTACGGGTTACGGACCTTCAAATTTTTACGAACAATACAAAGCCTATACTGTCACGAGTTATAAAACCTATGTCAGTGATAATCCCGAAAAATCGGGTATTCATAACAACTACCTGATGGTAGCCGTCGAACAAGGCATTCCAGGACTGATCATTATGGTTTTGCTTGCCTTTCTCCCGATCATCTATGCCGAAAAAGCATATCACAGGCTGAAGTCCTTTTCCGAAAAACAACTGGTTATGGCCGCAGCAATTTGTTTTGTCCTTATCGACATTGTGATCCTTATCAACGATCTCCTTGAAGCTGACAAAGTTGGTCCGTTTTATTTCCTCAGCGCCTCCATAATTGTATTCTACTCTTTAAAAACAAAAGAAAAGACGAACCAGGTCTAGCGTCTTAATTCAATCGTCTTATTTCTTTGTACTTTGTACTATATACTAAGTACTTGAATATCATGGAATCAAACACCCTGAAAGACCTCAAAATCCTCCACCTTGCACTGGTACTAGGTATGCTCGTTGTAGCAACCCTGATCTATTTCCTCTCTGACCCCGAGATGAATGCATTAAGGATTAATCTTCAGGTTGATGAGACATTGGCTCTGCTGCTTGCGGTTGCCAATTTAATTGGTGTCAGTTATTTTCACAATAAACGTTTACCCGGCATTCAATCCATGGATTCATTTGAAGAAAAGTGGATTAATTACAGGGCACTACAGATCATGAAATATGCATTAGTGGAAGGTGCAGGTCTTATTGCGATCGTGATCTTCTTTGGCAAAGGGAATCTTCTGCTTTTAATTATTGCCCTGGTTCTTACCCTGACATTATACCTGATGAAACCGACCCGGGAAAGAACTGCTCGTGATTTGAAGCTTACCGTGGAGGAAGAGGCTGGGCTTTAATGTTTAAATAAAAAAGCCCAGCATCTCTGCTGAGCTTTTTGTGGGCGATGAGAGACTCGAACTCCCGACCCCCTGGGTGTAAACCAGGTGCTCTGAACCAACTGAGCTAATCACCCGACTTCCTTTAAAAGGAACGCAAATATAGATTGACCTTTTATTCCATGCAAATCTTAGAGTAACTATTTATAATCCTTCCTCCAGCACCTACATTTCAAATCTTCATGTCGGGATGAGACGTCTAGGTATACTTGTCGTGAATACGGGACACTTTTCTTTGGATATCCGCAATCTGAGATTCGATTTTGTCATTCAGGCTTTGTTTTGTGTCAGAAAAGGAAATATGTGCATGATGCTGCCAGATTTCATCTATGTCTTCATATGAAAGGGTATATGGCAGATACACTTCGTTATCGGATATTAGCATAAGACACTGATTTTCTTGATCATTTCTGACCCTTTTGTACACCAATCCTTCCCGATTACTGATAATGACATAGCTTTTGTCATCTTTTATCTCGTTCAAAGACTCAACATAGGAGGCAATAATAATACTTCCCGACTCCACAGGTAACATAGAATCACCCTGGATTTCAAATGCCCTGTAAGTACCTCCCCTGAGACTGGGAATCTTTATCCTTGGAAGCTCTTTGATATACTCAGGGTTCTGGTAACTGTCAAGATAACCCGCTTCGGCTTTGGTATCAACAAGTTCGATATTTCCGGTATCATCCTCATCAACAGTAATCGCTAAGACTTTCATCATCTGGTTTTTCAGGATTTCATATTTTCCCAGACTAAGATTGCTGTTAACCAGCTCGTCTACCTTAACATCGAAAAATCTTGATATTTTGATCAGCATAGAAATATTGGGTTCCGTCTTGCCTCTTTCATAATCTCCCAGGGTTGTCCGGGGAATTTCAAGTGCCTCCGAAAGCACCTGCTGACTCATCCTGTTCCTGGTTCTTAAGTATTTCAAGTTTTGAGCTATCATCCTTATATATTGTACTTTAAATATAATGAAAAAGACCCAATGTCGGTTTTTCCGCTAATTAACTGTTGTATAAGTCGTCTTTCTTAGAAACAGAAAAACAATAACACTAAATTGAATATGGCGGTATTTTAGTCATTTTCTGTTGCATAAATCGACTACCAAATAATCCGTCCACCTGAAAAAAACATTATAGCATTATGGCATTATAACATTATAGCATTGTGACATTATAGCATTGTGACATTATATATTGTAAATTACAATAACATCAATTGCTAGAATACTATGTGCGGTCGTTCTTCTTTGACAAAAACAGAAAAGGAGCTTGAAGAGCTCTTTAATGCGAGCTTCTATTCCGATGATCTTGAAAGGTACAATCCACTGCCCAATTTTAATGTTTGCCCAACACATATCACTCCTGTGATCACAAACCAGGATAAAGAACACTTTAATGCTTTTCGCTGGGGACTTATTCCCTTCTGGGCAAAAGATGAAAAGATAGGATACAAAATGATCAATGCGCGTGTTGAAACAGTACTTGAAAAAAACTCTTATAAAAAACTGGTCGGGAATAAACGTTGTATCGTACCCTTCGATGGGTTCTATGAATGGAAAAAAACACCTAAGGGTAAACAGCCTTACAGGATAGTTACAAAAGATCGTGAAGTCTTTACAATAGCGGGTTTATGGGATCGATGGCAAAGTCCGGAAGGTGAAGTCATCCATTCATTTACCTTATTGACCCAGGATGCCAACAAACTGGTTGCAGAAATTCATAACAGGATGCCTGCTATATTAAACAAGGAACAGGAAGAAATATGGTTGTCTGATGACCTTGCTCCTGAAGAAATAATAAAGATCATAGAACCCTACCCTGAAGATGCCATGGAAGCTTACCCGGTTTCAAAGCAGGTGAACAACGTAAGAAACAATAACCCTTCCCTGATTGTAAAAGAGCTTGAACCGCCGACATTGTTTTGATTAAAGGATTAGGTTTAGCTTACCCCCTTTCTATTGCTTCTTCTTAACATAACAATCCACGCCTTGTCTTTTGAGAGCATTCGCAGAATTGGCTGCTGATTCATAACTTCTGAAACGAGATGCTATGACCGTATGATATTGCGACTGATCAAATACAGCTATATAGGAACTTTTGTGCCCAAGGTCTTTTAGTTTGGATGTCATGATCTCGGCATTGGACTTCAAGAGATAATTTCCTGCAATGATCATATATGAACCTCCACCGGATGATGTCCCTGAAGAAGTATTTACTGGAGTTGTTCTTGACTTGGCCGGTGCCGGATTTGTAAAGTCTACCGTTTCAGTAACTTCTTCTGTCCTATCCTCAATAATTTCTTCTGTGATGGGTTCATCATCTACGCTCGACGTAGAATAGTCGATTGCGTCTCCTTCAAACAATTCTTCCTCGTTTTCAGAATCCAAAGCAATATCCGCCTCCAATGCTGTGTCTGTTGTTGTACAACTGCTGAAGGTCTTGCTTAACCACAAAAAGGCCAGTGTTAATCCAACGACCAGAAGTATAATTCTTACAAGTTTGTCCATTTCCATAATTAAAATATATTATAAAAATACTTAATATTTAACAAAAAGTAAATCAGCATGATAGCTTTTGTGATTTGATTAACAGAATCCATCAAATTCTTATTAACTTAATCCTTGTATATAAACTTTGTTACATGAGAAAAAGCTTCCTGCTGGTATGTGGAATTTTGATTGTTGGGATTTTGCTGCTGGGTTATTTTATTAACTCTTCGTTTTACTGGCTGCTCCTGGTTGTATCCCCTTTCATTCTTATTGGACTAATTGATATTGTTCAGAAGAAGCATGCCTTGCTTAGAAACTTTCCTTTACTTGGTCACTCCAGGTATATCGCAGAATGGCTACGCCCGAAGTTTTACCAATACTTTATTGAACCAGACACAGAAGGCCGTCCTTTTTCCCGATTAAAAAGAAACATTATTTATCAACGGGCAAAAAAGGTTTTGGATACCTCCCCTTTTGGCACACAGCTTAATGTATATGACGAAGGCTATGAGTGGATGAATCACAGTATCAATCCCCTGGATCCTCATAAAATGGATCACCATCCCCGTGTCATGATCGGTGAACAAAACTGTTCCCAGCCCTACAACTTAAGTATATTCAACGTATCGGCAATGAGCTTTGGGTCATTGAGTAAAAATGCTGTGATGGCTTTAAATGGAGGAGCGGCTATTGGGGGCTTTGCTCTAAATACCGGGGAAGGCGGAATTTCTCCTCATCATAATAAATATGGTGGCGATTTGATTTACCAGATTGGGACAGGATACTTTGGTTGTCGTACCAGGGATGGCAACTTTTCACCGGAACTTTTTGCCGAGAGAACCGCTCCTGACAATGTTAAAATGATAGAGATTAAGCTTTCTCAGGGTGCAAAACCTGGTCACGGAGGTATACTCCCTGCAAAGAAAGCAACACCTGAGATCGCCGAAATAAGGAATATTGAACCATATAAAGATGTGTTATCCCCTCCATATCACAAGGCTTTTAACAGTCCGCGTACACTATTGAAGTTTATAAAACAGTGCCGTGAATTATCTGGAGGTAAACCCGTCGGTTTTAAATTCTGTGTAGGTATTAAAAGTGAATTTATCGCCATTTGCAAAGCAATGCTGGAAACAGGGATCAAACCTGATTTCATCGCTATAGATGGGGGTGAAGGTGGAACCGGTGCAGCGCCGCTTGAGTTTTCAAATTCGGTAGGTACACCAGCCAAAGAAGGATTAACGTTTGTATACAACATCCTGGTTGGCTATGATTTAAAGAAAGACATAACACTTATTTCTGCAGGAAAAATAGCCTCAGGTTTTGACATTTTTAAAACGATCTCGCTGGGTGCCGATGCCTGTTATTCAGCACGTGCCATGATGATGGCAGTAGGGTGTATACAGGCCCTTGAATGCAATAAAAACACATGTCCTACCGGGGTTGCCACCCAGGATCCAGCATTGGTCAAAGGGTTGGATATAACTGATAAAAAAACCAGGGTCGCCAACTATCATAAAGAAACTGTGGAATCTTTTGTTGAACTTATGGCTGCGGCCGGGCTGGACCACCAGGACAAAATCAATAGGAGCCATATATATCACCGTGTGGGGCGCGAGGGTGCGATATCATACATGGAAATGTATCCCTACATCCCGGAAGGCTGTCTTCTGACATCTGAGTCTGTTCCTGAAAATCTAAAAAAATATATCGCTTTGGCTGATCCGGATAGTTTCCATCCACGATTTGAAAGCGTATTCATTGAAGAAGACTAGTTTACACTTCAGAAAATAATTTATCCTTTAACCTCTGAAAGTCGCTTTCATAGATCTGTTCAATCGCTTCATATCGGTAACCTCTCAGGTATCTGCCTTCATCAAATAAAGCTTTTGCCTTTTCAAAGGATTCTCTGGCTTCTTTCACAAAGTTTAATTTATAAAGCGCCCTGGCTTTATGAAAATACATATCAGCCAATCCCTCTTCAAACTTGACCGCACGATTGAGATACTCAAGTGCTGTGCCCGGCTTTTCATCCATGAGTTCAATAATGGCCAGGTATAGGAATGCGTTTTCGTTGACAAACTTCTCTCCAACTGAAGCTTCCTCCTTTTCTGTGTATATCATGAAATATTCCCTGGATTTTTCAAGATTATTTAATCCTAGGTAACATAGGGCACGCAAGTAGTCTACACTCATGTTTTGTGCATAATCAGTTTTGTCTACAGTAAGCGTATCTGTTGCATCAAGGTCAACCAGGGCTCCACCATAATCTCTAAGGAAAAAGAGTTTGCTGTATCCTCGCCAGCCTTGCCACGCTTGCGGATTAAGTTCAACAGCCTGCGTTATATGGTTGTTCCACTTTTCATACATGCCGTTATGCAGATAAGGGATTGACAACTCATAGTGAGCAAGGTCATTGGATGGGTTAATACGAATTGCCTTTTCCAGCAATCGCATATTTTGAGAACTTCCGCGCTCTAATCTTTTTGCCAGTTGGGTATAATCTGCCGATAGCGTTCGCCTTTCATCAGGAGACATGTGGTGATAGGTCTCGTTACTCAACTGGTCACAAGAACTAAATACTATAATTAAAAAGATCAGTTTAAGGCAATATCGCCGTGAGTTCTCCATTCTCTATCTTAAAGCTCAAATAAATAAAACTATCATAATGATCATCGTAAAACCGTATCGGTCTCCAGTCCTTTAGATTCTTAACCAGCTCCAAAAGACGATTGGTTATTTTTTGATTAAATTCTTTCTTCTTATAATCCGGTCCCAACTGGTGTAATATAAACCGGCCAGCTTCTCCTTGACAATTGATGACATATCGAATTGTAATAAAGCCGCTTTCACTGGTGTCTCCAAAATTGTCGAAATTTTGATGAAAATACTGAGCGAGGGAGTCCTTCCCCGGCCTGAACCCGGATGGCTCG
Organism: Saprospiraceae bacterium; assembly: GCA_013042795.1. The sequence continues at coordinate 7,468 of JABDPK010000073.1, forward strand.
CTGCCATAATAAAAAGGAAATATCTTTTCCTCGAAACAAGGAGAGAAAGAACTGTCGCTTATGCTTTTGTCTGGATCAATAAAACTGATGTGATGTCTGTGGGGATCAATGAAATGATAATCGCAGGAATAGAGCCCAGTGATCATCAGGAAAAAAAATAAACTTAACCTTTTCCAGAACATCGGTTGAAGATGATGATTTTTCCTCTTAAATCTCGTCGCCATGCTTCTGTTGTGCAATCCTTTTCTCTTCTTTTAAATCTTGTTAACACTCTTTGGTTCAAAAACTTTTGCCCAGTTGTACGCCAACTAAAAGTATGGCCCCTTCTCCTGTTTCTTCACCTTCCGTTTTTATATTAAGCTCATAACCAAAAGCAATCGATGGAGAAATCACAATTTCATTCTTGCGGATAACATACGCCAATTCTGCAGTAGGCTGGACCACCGTGATTTTGGTGTTCCCCTTTTGGTTGCCTTCCGTCCAGTCAATTGAATTCCACCAAAAATCATTCTTTATTCCAATTCTCCATCCTTCTCTACCATCTCTGAAGTATTTCTTGTACCCGATGCTGCCTCCTACACCACTGCCGCGTTCATCTTCATGCTTGCCAAGATCCCTATGCCTTATCCAGTTATAACCTGCTCTCAAATAGATGTCCGACCTGGAAGAAATGCTTTTGTCGATACTGATACCAGGAATTAAGCCTGTAGGATAAGCCTGGAATTCAAATGATATATCAGTTTGACCATTAAGGAAAACAGGGGAAAACAGGAACCCCAGGACAATTGTTTTATAAATCGCTTTGTACATGAACCTCGTCTTTTTTTATCTGAATTATTCTATCGCTTTAATATACGTTTTAAGGTCGGGATAACTCTCTGCAAGTTGTTCAATCTCCTGGTCTCCAGGTTTGTGACCATTATAGAAGGCCTGCACCCGGAAATCCAAATTTGATTTTTCCTTCATCATTTCCATTTGGGCTTTTGCTTCTTCATAACTTGTAAAGAACCCGCAATAATAGTTGTTTAGATCACTGAATGATTCCCGACGTATATAGATGTCCTGGTATAGTCTTAAAACAGCATTTTTAAACATTCTTTCTGAAGAACCAATCCATATTGAATAATACAGCTCTTCCCGTATATCAGAATACAAAACATGCTTTCTGTCTGAAGCATAGGCCGGAAGGTCCAGTGAATAAAAGTCTGGTGAAATCAGGATTTCGTTTTTACTATTGTAAAATTCGAAATCTATCCGGCGGTTATAAAAAAGGTAGTCATTATTAATATTGCCTGCTATTTCCCGCTTTGCAATTGGAAAGTTATATGCCACGCTTTCAAAAGAGATCCTGTCAGGCTTCACTCCGTTTTCAATGAAATACTCTGCAACTGTCCTTGCCCTTTTGAGTGAGTTGTATTGTACAAATTCAGCTAATCCCGGCTCAAGGTGATCCGTATGTGCGATGATGCGGATATTCATGTTTCTTTCGTTCATCAAATCAATAAGCAAATCAAGTTCCTCTTTGTTTTTTCCATGTGTCAAGTCATATCTGTCCTGGTAAAATATCATGTAATCTGACCTCTCTTCCTGCGCCTCAACAGGCGCGGTGTTTTTGCTTTGATCTTCTTTCTCCTTTGTATGTTCTTTATTCTTTGCGGCAATTTCTTTTTCTCGCTCTTCCTCGGCCGCTCTCTCAGCTTCTTCTTTTATCCTTGCTTTTTCTTCTTTCTCTTGTTGTTCTTTTTTCTTCTTTTCGGACAAAGCTTCCCTCTCTTTTTTCTTCTTTTCAAGCATCTTAAAATAGTCCTCAACGAAAGCAATGGAGGCACTATCCTTGTCATTAAACTTTTTTCTTTCTTTCAGGTAAGTAAAATAAATGTCAAAACCTCCTTCTCCAGTCTTTCGGTCTGAATAAAACAGTGCCATCTGATTATCTGACTGAAACCGAAACCCGAGATCATTACCTGGCCCATTTACAGGTTCGTTAAGGTGTTCCAATGTTCCTGATTCAAATGCAAAATGATAAATATCAAAACCCCCGAAACAATATGGCCTGTTGGAACTGAAATAGATTTGGTTTTTGTCGGCCGACATAAAAGGACTCCTTTCATCATGTGGGCTATTGACTTGGGGTCCCATGTTTATGGGTCTGGACCACTCCCCGTTTTTATATTCGATGCTGAAAAGATCATATCCTCCTTCTCCTGGCAAAACAGAACTGGCAAAGACAAGACTTGTGTCACTAAGGATCTGAACATCCTCAACCATGGAAAACACTTCATCGGGAAGTGGAATAATGTGTCTCTCTCCCTCCCTGTAGCATGACACATAATATTGCCTGGCATTTCCACCTTTGTGATTCAAATCATACACCATGCTCATTCCGTCTCCACTGATGTCGTGAATGGTTTCCTGGTCAGGAGATGAGATTTGCCTGTTAAACAACGAATCTTGTTCCCATTGTCCTTTATCATTTATAAAGCTGGAGTGTATATCTAGGTCTCCTTTTATCCCGTTGGTACTGTAATAGAACACATTGCCATATTGAGGACTTTGTAAGGGCTTTATTTCATCAAAAAGACTATTGACCGTTTCATCAAAACTTTGAACGAGTACCTTGTCTTTTGATTTTTTGCCTGAAAGTGCAAACATGCAGTTTTTAAGTTCGCGAACCACCGTTTCATAATCCTTCCCTTGTCCATCGACAGCTTTCAGGTATTCTTTGTAGAAGAATGCCGCTTCTTCATATTCTCTGCGATGGTGCTGAACCTGTGCCATTCTTAAAAACAGTTCAGGTGAATTATTTCCGAGCTTTTTAGCCCTGGTAAGGTTCATGACCGTTTGTGTCAACTCATTTAAATGAAAGTAAGCTTCCCCCAACTCCTGCAGTGCATCACCATCACTGTCGAGATCATCGTATTGTGAAAAATACTTGACAGCTTGTGTGTACTGGCCTTGAAGAAGTGCTTTCCTTGCAATTGACAGATTATTATCCTGTGTATATCCTGCAAGATGCGTCAGAAGAAAAAAGACAAAAATTATTTGTTTGGTGC
>JABDPK010000077.1 GCA_013042795.1 Saprospiraceae bacterium
GTCTCGAATGCATTCCGATTTCCACATTCTTTCTGGATGACAGCACTTGATATATTTGGGGTAATCCTGTTTGTATTTCTTGGGGCAAGGATGGGATCAAAATCCTCATCAAATTGATAGTGTATACTAGTAATGGTTTAATTCATTATCTTAAAAATGAATTCCTGGTACAATCCCAGGTCATCTGCCCGACGCGCGTCCACACCTTTAGATTTCTTGTCCATAAGGTGTAGTTGATGGAAAGCTGTTTTGATCTGTTCCAAACTAAATATACGTGCAGCTTGCTTGTATTCCTGGACAAAGTATGGATTCACTCTCAATTTTGAAGCCAGGATCCGATTATCGGCATTTTGATATTTTTTTGCGACAAATAGTTTTGTAAAATATCCATAAAGACCCGCAATATTCCTGGGCATAGGATTGGCTTTCGCATTTTGAGAAAAATATTTAACAATCCTGTATGCTTTGGCTTTATCTTTCATCCCGATGGCTTTCTGAAGCTCGAAGATGTTGAAATCCTTGTTTATGCCTATGAATTGCTGAATGTGTGCAGTGTTGATCTTCGTCCCTTTATCAAGATTCAAACTCAGTTTGTTTATCTCATTGGATACCTTTGATAAATCGCTTCCGAGGTATTCACTTAATAACATGCATGCATTATTGTCGATTCCAAGACCCAAATCTTGAGCTATGGATTGGATATAAGCAGGTATTTGATTGTCATACAGTTTTTTTGCATCCAGGATGGTCGCATTTTTCTTAAGAGCGTCCCATATCTTCTTTTTTCTTTTATCAAGTTTTTTATGCTTATGGGAAAGAACGAGTATGGATTGAGAAGAAGGCTTGGATATATATGTTGCCAGATTTTGAATGTCCTTTAGTTCCTGTGCTTCTTTAATGATAACAACGCGATGACTTGCCATCATAGGAAATTGCATGACCTGGTCAAGAATTTGTTTGGCATCTATTTCTTTACCATAGAGTACAATCTGGTTAAATGCCTTTTCAGATTCATCAAGGACATTTTTTTCTATTTCGTCAACAATGAGATCAATAAAATAAGGTTCATCTGATTGAAGAAAGTATACTGGACTGAATTCCTTATTACGGATTTGTGTTAATATTTTCTTGTGATCCACCTTACTGATATTCTGTTCAATTGATAGAATGTAAAATTAATAATGATTCCCTAATAATAGGGATATGAACTTTATTGATCCAGAGTAATTGAGGGTTTATGCTATAATATTTGTTTGAATTTGAAAACTTCAAACGACGGTCAAAATATTATAAATAAAAAAAGAGAACACATTAACAATATGTTTAATATGTTCTCTTTGTATTTGTTAAGCTTGTGGAGCCTACAGGAATCGAACCTGCGACCTTTTGACTGCCAGTCAAACGCTCTAGCCAACTGAGCTAAGGCCCCCTCTGCCCGACGAAGCTTTAGCGTAGCCGGGTCATATAATCTTTTATAAATCTCAAATTATAGATCTTAAATAATCCTTTGACTATTAGTTTTCTGGACTTGGCGAAGTTGTCTGTCCTGATTGATGTAATTAAAAGATAATTACCAAAATCAAGACCAAATATATGATACTCAGGAATTAAGTCCTAGTGATGCAATAGGATATTTTAAGGCGTAAGTAAGAAATGTATTAATACCTATACTTCATTAACATTTAATAAATCAAAGAAGTACTATTAGTTTGTATATGGCAATACCGTTCTGCTAAAAATGAAGCATTTCATTTTTATTTGTCGCAAGATCAACTCAAGGAAGGTATTTTGCTATTGGTTTTCAAATACTTCCTGGTAAAGAATTGGTCTTGGATATTCTTCAGTCAAACAATGTCTTAGAACATCAAAAGAAGTTATTACTCCTTTGAGTTCTCCTCTAAGGTTTACAACAGGTAAAGTTTTGAATCTCTTATCCATAAAAAGTTCAGCGGCAGTACCTACTTTGTCAAGAGGTGTGATTCTACACACTTTCGTGTTCATGACATCAGCGACTTTTTTGTCTTTGTGATTGTCTGATTCCCGATCGTCTCTCCATAGATCATAAGCAGTAATCAGTCCTACAAATTGGATGCCGTCAACAACAACAAGTTGATTCATCCGATTCTTTAACATGATTTTTTCTGCTTCCAGAACACTCATATCCTGGGTCACGCTTAAAGGGTCTTTGGTCATAATTCGTCGTACTTGTTCGTTCATCATAGGCTGTGAGATTTAGATTGATTGAAAAATAATGTTTATGCCCCGTATATATTAATACATTAATTTAACACTTAAAAGTTTATTATACACGCTGTTTTCAATTATAGAATCAAATAAATCGGCCAAAAGACTTATTTGAATTCCCGTTTAAGCTAAGCAGTGTCTTTAATTAGGGTTCTGAAAATGAACCAGGGATGTAATACTTAAGACCAGGGCTTAAAAATGAATCTGATCAAATCTTCACCAGGATTTTACTTAAATATTGATCTGCCAAATTGATTTTTACCATATAATGACCATTTGGTAAATGACCCAGGTGAACATCATTTTGAAGACTTTTCAAGATCTTTTTACCGGTCATGTCAAATATTTCCAATGAATTGAATTGAAGGTCTTTAGTATCTATAAACAGGAATTCAGATGTTGGATTAGGATATATGTTGATTGGAATTGAATCATCAAATAATTCTTTTGAACTCACTGTATAATCCTCAACGCATTGGGGTCCCCAATTCTGAAAAGAATTTTTCATGATTAAAAACCCATAAACAGTATCTAGTCCAACACCTTCAATCTCCTCCATTCGTCTGACAGGATAGGTCATCGGATACTGGAAATTTGTAACCATAATACTGTCTTCTGCAAGGCAAACCCAGGACTCTTCAGTATATAATTCATCATACTCAAACCAATCATGTATTGCCAGGGGATCAATATAAGTTGTCATATGAGACCAGGCATTACAATAATTCCTGAAATCATTGTTGTTCCAGCTGACGGTTACCGGGAGATTTTTTGCGTGCACATATATAATCCAGGCAGCTGGACCCTCATAACATTCGAATTCATTATTGATCACCGGATATATTGGCTCGATGATTTTTTTTGAACTAAATATATCATCCTGAGTAAAGGCATCTTCAAAATGAACCGCCCTTGCCTCGAATATACTGTCAAATGGCTCAAGGATATCCTGCTCCCCAAAGAAAGGGTTGTATTCACGTTTGGCAATCGGATCATAACCGATGATAATACTATCGATGTTACCTACCGCATCTGTGAAATAGAAGCTGGTTTCGAATACAGCACGGTTCTGTCCTCCCAGAAAATTGATAAAAGCAACAAAAAGAATGAATGAAGTTAAAATGGTTTTCATTGTTTAATGATTTGTTCTATGCAAGTTTGATCGTCAAAATGAGAAATGAGATAATACACACCTTGTTTCTCATGCTGCAGATCAATTATTTCACTAATGATTCCGTTAGAAGGAATGTTCTTGCTTATTAAGTTACGATTTTCCATAGACATTGCATTCACCAGGTCAATTTTCAAATTTCCTTGCCCGGGAATTTCAAGATTTATATTAAGAAGATTATTTACAGGATTGGGTGATGTCTGTATTGAAAAGGCAGTTTGCTGAGTACAATCGCTTTCCTGATCAGGCAAGGTGAAATCCAATGTCTGAGTATGTTTTTCTCCGCATTCGTTTTCAACTGTAAGCTCAATTTGAATATCATTGCTTAATGATTCAAGTGTACAATTTGAAAGGGGTGCATTACTCGTATTAAAACAATGGATACCGGCTGGTCCATTGACAAAACCAGATTGGAAAACGGGTAGACCTCCCCGTGTGATTTTAAATTCATGATATTGGTCGTTCATACTGGCTTCCATATGGACGCAATAAAGGCAATCTCCTTCCTGACCATCTCCAGGTACAAGTCCGATATTTGCCCGTGGTGGGCCGGCGTTGCAGTCACTTTCTTCAATGAAGTCACAGAATTCCGAATTTATCCTTTCCAGCATCATTTCAACCTGGCAAGGAGTCAGTGCTGAATATTCAGGATTACAGCCCCAGGAGGAATATGCCATAAGATTATTGGTTTGATTTTCCCACTCGCAACAGGGGTGCGGACAATCCTGGTATTCAGGGTCACAATATGATATTTCATCATTTGATGGATCGGGTCCCGGTTGATCATCCCAGCAAGAAGGGATATATTCATTGTCACCATCACAATTTTCCCATAGAAAGGATGTATTCCAGACATCGGGACAATCATAAGTGCCGATACTAAATGGATGATTCAATGAAAAAAGATGCCCGGTTTCGTGGTTAAAAAGACCAGGAGAAAGATCTTCTATTACGAATAAGGATGCGTTCTTTTCCGCAAAACCATCAGGTCCGTTTTTGTCCTCATCCCCGGGATTAAAATCCAGATGGGTGATAAACAGATTCAATTCTGTTGTTTCATTTTTCAGGTAATCCTCATATTCATTGTAGTATGAATTCAGACTTTGCCATTCAGAATCACATTGAATGGAAACACCTGATAATACATACCTTATCGGTATACACTGGAACAGGGCCGGTTCTGGCGGCTCGAGAAAATATTCATTTCCCCAATTTGTATTACCATTATCATTGACAGTTTCGTAAAATGCGTTCGCTGAGTTTATAAGGTCTTCTGCAATTTTAAATGCATTTTCAGGTGAGGCGTCAATAGTTTGTCCATTGTCCATTGCTAATTCTCCTCTGCAATCATCATCAAGGAAAAATGTCACATTTACCCTTATGTAGACAGGGGTGCAATCTTCAATCAGTTGGTTGATATCGATACAATCCAGTTGAACACCATCTGAAAGTGAGTAATCAATATCATCTATACAAAAGTCATTATTCTGGGCAATGAGACCATTCAAAAATAGAGTCATCACTACCATGGTAAAAGGTGTTGAAATCTTCATGGTTGGTTGTTTATAATGATTGTTAAAAACATCCTTTATTCAAAAGGATATGGCACAATCTAGAAAGAAATGAGCTTGATCAGATATTGATGATCTATTCTGCCTTATTATGTCTGATTGTGTCTTTAAATTATATTGATGTACAAGTATTTACCGTCTGAATGATTTTTGCTATTTTATAGAATGCATTTAACACAAATTCCGGGTTTATACATTGCAGTTTCAGATCTTGGAGGAAAAGGTGTATTCACTTCATGCGCCATCACGAAAGGAGATTTAATTGAAATATGTCCTTTGATCATTCTTTCAGCAGTAGACACCTCTTTAATCCATAAGACCAAATTGCATGACTATTACTTTGTCTGGGATGATAAGCGGAAAACCAGTGCCATTGCTCTTGGATTCGGATCTATCTATAATCATTCACCAAATCCAAATGCAGAATTTAATGTTGATCATAGTGAAGAATATATAAGGTTCAGTGCTTTGAAGAATATCATGGCAGGTGAGGAAATTAAAACAAAGTATCTGTCTTCCGATGATCCCGAATACAAATTATGGTTTTGAACAAGAGAGGGTAGAGTAAAACAAGGAATTTTACCTGATTATCTCCTCAATACTACTCACTGCTGCTACATTAAATTGTCCCAATACATCGATGTCTCCGGTTGTTTCAATATTACCATTCGGATTTGCAAGAGGTTCTGCAAATATGC
>JABDPK010000078.1 GCA_013042795.1 Saprospiraceae bacterium
CCATTGAACGTACAATCACTATCGCATGCGTATTGGAGGCAGGAAGAAATACATTCCTGCATGCCATCCGAAATCGGGTTGAATTCAAGTTCCGGGACGATAGTTTCACAAGTCTCCGCAAAAGTGCATTCGTTAATATCTGACATTTGAATTTCGAATTCGCCACAACCATCCTCAAATGAAGTAATATGAATTAATACCTCAGCATAACAATTTGGGAGTGAAAAGCTCCTGGTTTCAAAACCGGAACAATCCGATTTTTCAATAAGCGATAAATTAGTACAGGAGCCCGAATAGAATTCTATACCTATCGGTCCATCAATACTTAAATTGCTGATTTCAATCAGGCTACCGTTATTTGCAGGTGTAAAGCTGTACCAAATGCCATTTTCCATTGATCCACAAAGATCAATACTTTCAATACCGGCGCAACAGGTGTTCCCGTTGACAGACCCTGATATCGGAATTGCTTCCTGGCAAAGGTCATTTGCAGGTTTAGGTGTGCTAGAACAATCTATTTGCCCATAGGCAAGATTGTTTACCAGAGTACATATCATAAAGATATATACATAGGTATATCCCAGGTTTCTCATATGTAAGTAAAGTGTTGAAGAAACTTATAGTGGAGTTAAATCCAGATTCCAGCTATAATTCTCTTATTAGTAAAATCCAATAAGAAGGGTGAGACAAAATTCATACCAAAATTATGGTAATTCTGTATTTTATGCATGAAAATAGGCTATTTATATCTTATTGGCTAAACTTATGAAATGTCGGGGATGTTAAATTTTCGTGAATTATATTATTGCTTTTATCTCTATTTAGTGAAATTAGCGTTCTTATTAATAAAATGATCCAAATGTTAAAGAAGCAGATATCGGTTTTCCTGGTGGTACTTTTTGTTTTATCAGTATCAACGGATGTATTTTCTCAAAGAAGAACAAGTAAAAGAACGTCCTCCAGAGACAGGGACAGGCAGGAACAGAAAGTAAGTTTTACAGATAAATTGAATCATGAGATCAATTTAGGAAATATTGGTATCGGTTCCGGGTTCAGTATTTCCCTGAAAGGAACGACAGCATATAAGCCCCTTGAACAAGTTTCAATCGGTGGCGGAGGAAAGTTTCTCTACATATTTGCCAATCGGTTCCAAGGCCCTGACGAGTCTTATTTTGATTATGGGGGATTATTGTTTGCACGAGTAAAAGTGACTGAGAACTTTTACCTGCAGGGTGAATATGATTTCGTTTCCTTTGACCAGGGTCTCAATTTTGATCGCAAAAACCTGACCTTCCCACTCTTTGGTGGTGGATATATGAGTGGCTACGGACCATGGAAATATGGCATACAACTGCTGTTTGTTGCCAGTGAAGAAGCCAGGGATCAAATGTTTACGACTATCGATTACTGGATCACATTTTCCTATAATTTCTAAAATTTAATATCCAGTCCAAGAAGGAAGTTGAATCCTGCCTGGGGATAATGGAAGTTCTCTGTGATCAGTGATCCAAAAATATAACTATAGGTATATCCATTGGCTGAATATTTTTGATCCAATACATTGTTCAGTCTTAAACTGAATTCTATATTATCGATAATCCGGGGGTTTATTTTATACCTGAATACAATGTCATTGACAAGATAAGGATCCAGGCTTCTGTCCTTGTTACCAGTGTTATCCAGGTACTGTCTTCCCACAAATTTACTCTGTAAAGTGGCCGTAAAGCCTTTTGTCAAATTGTATGATAAATCAGAAGACGCAACTATCGAAGGTGAAAATGCAATTGGCGTATCTTCAAATTTGTTAATGGTCGTTTCATAACTGCCATAATCTATGATCCTTTCATCGAACTCCCTGATCCTGTTATGACTTAGAGAAGTTATCAGACTGTAATCAAACTTCTCCGAAGCCTGGTGTGCCAATGAAAACTCCACCCCTGCCCTGTAGCTATTGTCAACATTAGTCCTGACCGGGGCCCCGACATCATTGACAGCTCCAGTCACAACAAGCTGGTTCTTATAAAGCATATAGTAGGCATCGAGAGCCAGTGTCATTGAAGAATTCGCTGATTTAAATCCTGCTTCAAAATCATGCAATGTCTCTGATTTGGGCACACTGCTGCCAATAGCATCTATAAAATCAGACCTGACCGGCTCACGTTCACCTTTTGCATAACTGAAAAATAACTGCCTGTTTTTATCAAATCGATATGTCAAACCTGCCTTGGGATTTATAAAAGTATAACTCGTGTCTACTGAAACCGGTATTAGGTCATTATCGATTCCATCAACGGTATAATTTATTTTTCTGAATTGTACATCTCCGAACAATATGATTTTATCATTCAATGCCCATTCTGTCTTTGTATATAAATTCAGGTCATTTTTATTTCCTGTATTGTCATAGTAATATCGTTCAGGTTCTGTAATAACAATATCATCAGCCCAGATCACCTGTCCGAAATGATCGCCGATATAACGATTAAAAGAACCACCAACAACGATGGACAAGTCCGGATTAAATTCATATTGGCTGTTTATGATAAGTCCAAAGAAATCATTGTCGAGCCACCGTCTACGCACAAGATCAGTATTTACCGGCTCAAAATCCAAACCATAATCTCTAAGGTTGTCCAGCACCCTGTATTCTTCAAAGAAACCCTTACCCTTGGTATAATGCAAAGTGGTATTCAAAACCAATGAAGGTGTAAGTTGCAAGGCATGTAATAACTGGTAATGAGTCTGCCTGTAGTCATCAACCTGGTTTTCGTATGTATAATAATTATAGGTCCGTCCACTTGTGAACAGGTTGACCGAGTCTGCTTCGGTTTGGTAAATGACACCCAGGTTATTATAATAATGATCAGTTAATGATATCTCATCTGATAGCAGTGCTTCAGGCGTCCCCCACCAGGATTGATAGGTTCTTTCTTTTCCTGAAAAAACATTAAGTCGCAATGATGATTTTTCATTTACCCTGGCTGCTGAAAAATACCAGGAATTCAAATCCGATGATGCCCTGTCTATATATCCGTCTGACTGAATGAGTGAATACCTGCCTTCAATCTGGAAAGCGTCATTGATCAACCCTGTATTCATAGAAACCCCAAATTTCTTGGTATCGAATGACCCGTAAGACGTATTTATTTCCACAAAGGAATTCTGGTATATCTGGCCGGTGTTAAGTCCTATTGATGCACCAAAAGCACCTGCACCGTTTGTGGAGGGCCCTACCCCTCTTTGCAATTGAATATTTTCAACACTGCTTGCAAAATCCGGAAGATCCACCCAGAAAACACCATGACTTTCACTGTCATTGAGAGGAACTCCATTGATCGTCACATTGATCCTTGTGGCGTCAGATCCCCTGACACGCATTCCTGTATAACCCACACCTGCACCTGCATCTGAAGTCACAACTACCGACGGCATCATCCTGAACAGGTAAGGTACATCCTGTACAGAATGGGCTTCTTCAATTTCCTCTTTATTCATATCGGAATAACTGAAGGGGGAACTCGATTCCAGGCGATTCGCTATAAGTTGAATTTCATCAAGTTTATAATAAGTACCTATCATAGATAAATCCATCGTGAGATTGTCATTTAAAATGATATCTACTACTAAATCTTCATAACCGACATAACTGCATTTGAGCTTATAGTTACCTGCAGGAATACCTTCAAGCTTGAAATTTCCCCTGTCATCAGTAATACCTGCAAAGTTAGAATCCGGAATAAATACAGAAGCTGCAATCAATTGCTCTCCTGATTCATTGGTCAGCTTTCCACTGATCGAGTATTGTCCTGAAAGCACAGACACATAAAAGAAAAGAATCACAAAAAGGCACGCGTTTTTCATCGAGAATAATTTTACCATGATAATAAACGGAGTCTTAAAACTTAAGTGAGGATACATTTCCCTTTCCGGCATTACCCGGACAGGTTCATTGGGTATGATCTCAGCTCCCGGATTAATTTCCAAGGCACCCCTTGACAACAAAGTTAGATCAATTCAACGCAATCATACAATCATTGATCAATTTTTTACATTGATCAACCCTGTCATTCCCCTGACCCCGGATTATTTGATAAGGCCATTCCAGCTTTTTTAATTCATTTTCATATTGCTGAAACAAATGAAGACGGTCATCTCGATTTTCCCTTAACGGATCAAATTCCCATTCGATGTCGGGGTACATCAATAAGACGATATCAAAATCACTTTCAGACAAAGCGTCATCAATAAAGCCTGGATATCGTTTAAATCTGTACAGAAACCAAATCTTGAAATTCAGTATATAGGTATCCAGGATCACATTCTGGCCTGAATGTTCCCTGAAAATCCTGATATGTTCACTGGCCATATATGCAAGATCATCATAAGTATAGCCGGGACCATTTTTTTCGAGATATTGCCTGGCATATTCCGGGATATATTGAAAGCCGAAATCTTCAGCCAGTTTGAGTGCCGTGCTTGTCTTCCCTGTTGATTCGGGTCCTGTGATCAGTACTTTCATACAGCTCATTGCATGGATTTTTTCCAGGAAAAGTAACCGAATATCGAAAGCAGGAAATAAATAACCATTAAGCCTGAATAAAATTCAAGGCCCCTGTCAGCGTATAACCATATTGAAAATCCATTGATCATTATCCAGAGTAACCATGCTGACAATATTTTATGTGCCTCCATATAACTGGCCAGGAAACTGAATATTGTAGATACAGCATCAGCATATGGCCTGGCAGCATCTGTTGCAGTACTAAAGTATTTTCCGAGTGCGAAACTAAATATCACTCCTGTTACAACAACAATCATATGGTAAATTGTTCCTACCGATCGAACCTTTTCATTCGCCCGATCAATCTTTCTCCATGTGTGAATACCATAGAATCCAATAAATACATAATAGAAATACAATATGGATTCGGAATATAGTTTGGTATAGTAAAAAAGCACTATGCTGCTTAATGATGAGAGGATACCAAAAAACCAGCACCAGATATTTTGCCGGATCAGGAGTACAATAAAACAAAGACCGGTGATTACAGCGAATATTTCCAGACCAAGCAACATAAAAATTCCTTGTTTTAAATTTAATTTAAGCGAAAGATAAAACTTATAATATCCTTACTCTTTTAATACTTGATTTTAAAAAAATAAGAGCTTATTAGAGAAGCCAGGCGATAGTAATTTCTTATTTATCCCGATAATTCAACTACTTTCTATTTACTAATACAAATCCGAAGCTTAATTGAAATATATTTGCAGATATGCATGACATAGAACCATATTTCAAATGGCGCCAATACTATGATGCGGCTTCTGATAAACAATCCCCATTCTTTGGAAGGGAATACAGTGAATTTACCTTTACAAATAAGGTATATAATTACTTTATTCATCCGCAATGGGATGCGATGGGATCTGCCACATTGTACATCAAGGTTTTATTTGCAGATTATGATGAAAAATATGCATTAATTGAATTGATCGGTGAATGGAATGATTGCCTGAATAATGATATCATGTTCCTGAAAAGGCACTTCGCTGACCATCTGATAGACAAAGGCATCACAAAATTTGTTCTTTTCTGTGATAATGTTTTGAACTTTCATGGCTCGGATGACAGTTACTATGAGGAATGGTGGGATGATGTCAAAGAAGAGGAAGGATGGATCTGTATGGTCAATACGCATGATCATGTGCTTGACGAAATGGAAAGCAGCAAAATCCAGTACTATTGTAATATAGGATATGAATTCAATGATCTCAACTGGCGAAAAGGACATCCGAAAAATGCTTTTCTTGAAATCAACCATATCATTCACACCAGAACCAAACAACTGAACTATTGAGTACACATTATTCGGGATATGTAAATATTATTGGCAGACCTAATGTCGGCAAGTCTACCCTTCTCAATGCTATGCTGGGAGAAAAGATGGCTATAATCAGCCATAAACCCCAGACAACGCGGCACAGGATCCTTGGAATCCACAGCGAGGATGATTATCAAATTGTATTTTCTGATACGCCCGGACTTATCAGTGACCCTGGGTATAAAATGCAAAAAGCAATGAATGATGCCGCCTTTTCGATATTCGAAGATGCCGATATCGTGCTCTTTGTGACTGAACCCGGAGACCCATACAATGGGAATGAAAAGGTCATTGACAAACTTAAATCAACCGATGTTCCCAGATTCCTGATCATCAACAAGGTGGACACATCGGATCCTGATACATTAAAACAACTCGAAGCAGACTGGCGGGAACGTGTACCTTTTGAAGAAGTCCATCATATTTCTGCCTTGCAAAAGATCGGTGTCGATTATTTGCTGGAAAGGATAAAAGCCAATCTTCCTGAAGGGCCTGTTTATTTCCCAAAGGATCAGTTATCGGATCGGTCAGTACGTTTTTTTCTCAGTGAAATCATACGGGAAAAAATATTGCTGTTGTATAAACAGGAAATTCCTTATTCCACAGAAGTGATCATCGAAGAATTCAAGGAATCCGAAAAAAGAGGTGCACCTTTCGTTCATATCCTGGCTCATATATTTGTGATGCGCAAAACACAAAAGCAAATCCTGATCGGAAAGCAGGGAAGTTCAATTAAAAAACTGGGTATTGAGTCCAGGAAAGACATCGAAAAATTTCTTGAAAAGAGAGTTCACCTTGAATTATATGTTAAGATTAAAGAAAAGTGGCGCGATGATGACCGCTTGCTTAAGAGTTTCGGATATTTACAATAATATATGGCACAAGTAATAGCAATAGTAGGTAGGCCTAATGTGGGTAAATCAACCATATTCAATAGATTGATCGGAGAAAAGAAGGCAATCATTGATAATATCAGTGGCGTCACCAGGGACCGTATTTATGGTACCAGTGAGTGGAATGGCAAGCACTTCACCGTCATCGACACGGGAGGATTTGTTCAGCATAGTGATGATGTATTCGAAAAAGCGATCAGGGAACAGGTCCATATAGCCATTGATGAAGCCGATATCATCATATTTATGGTTGATGTCACAACGGGTATTACCGACCTGGACGAACAAATGGCAAATATCCTGCGACGGCAATCCAAGAAGGTATTCCTGACTGTCAACAAGGTTGATAACAACTCCCGGCAATTGATGGCCAATGAGTTCTGGAGCCTGGGATTTGATAATACTTTCTTCATCGCATCCATCAGTGGTTCAGGTACCGGTGATCTCCTTGATGCGATAACAGACGAACTCCCTGACGAAGGTGAAGATGAAGAAAACCAGGTTCCAAAATTTGCAATCGTTGGTCAGCCCAATGTTGGCAAGTCTTCGCTGACAAATGCATTATTGGGCGAGGACAGGAATATAGTAACGGATATCGCTGGTACAACCAGGGACAGTGTCAACAGCCACTATAACAAATTTGGAAAGGAATTTTT
>JABDPK010000082.1 GCA_013042795.1 Saprospiraceae bacterium
TTCCTGTCCTTTTGAGAACCCAGTTCCATGGCATAATGTTTACGGACAGCTTCGATCTTCCCGTAAAGAGTTTTTAATTCTTCCCGCAGGCTTTCTTCATCCAGCTGATCAAGATGTTTTTGAAATACTGATTTACGCATATCCTAAAATAAAAAGGCTCCCACAATTGTGAGAGCCCTCAAAATATATAATTTCTGATTCTTTACTTTGCTGTTTTAGCAGCTTTAGAGAAAGACTTTTTGGATTCAACACCTTTTGGCTTCAGATCTTCCGAGAGATCCCTGACTATAGGTGTCGCCACGAAGATTGAAGAGTAGGTACCCACAAGAATACCGATAATGATCGCAAAAGTAAATCCTTTGATACTTCCTCCTCCGAAAATAAACAACGGAAGAATCATGATCAAGGTCGTAAATGAGGTGATCAATGTCCTTGAGAATGTACTGTTGATCGCCAGGTTCAATACTTCGTCAGTTGATTTGGAAGTATGAATGCCCAGGTATTCCCGGATCCTGTCGAATACAACCACGGTATCGTTTATCGAATATCCGATTACTGTCAATAATGCTGCAATAAAGGCCTGGTCTATTTCCAGTGAAAATGGAAGTACTCCCCAGAATATGGAAAACAATCCAAGAACGATCAATGAGTCATGGAATAATGCCGCAACGGCACCAAGACTATACTGCCACCTGTTAAATCGTATAAAGATGTACAGGAAGATTAATAGCAATGCAAAGATACCGGCATAGAATGAACTCTTCTTGATATCGTCTGCGATCGTCGGTAATACCTTGTATGAACTGGTTACATGCATATCAGATTCAGAATCGGTCTTAACGAATTCATCGAAGTCAACATTGATTCCTGTAACACCTGATAATCCTTCATGTACTTTTGCCATCACCCTGTCGGCTGCATCATCTTCCGGATCATTGATCAGGTAGTCTGTTACAATATTGAAAGTATTTTCAGTATCAACTGCCTTTACCAATGGCGGGTTTTCGAGGTATGACTCCAACCCTGTTCTCAGGGATTCAGGATCGATATTGCTTCCCTGTGCAAACTCCACATTATATGAGTATCCTCCTTTAAAGTCTACACCCAGGTCAAATCCTTTCGTAAAAATGGATGCCAGTCCTGCAATGATCAAGACGCCGGATACAACATATGCTATACGTCTTTTACCCAACCAGTCTATATTCAGATTAGCCAGCATGCCTTTCGACAATCCTGACCAGAAAGCAATATTCCTGTCTCCTTTTGTCCACCAGTCAATCACCATTCTACCTACAAGAACCGCAGTAAACAATGATGAAAGCACACCGATGATCAATACAACAGCAAATCCTTTGATCGGTCCCAAACCGAAATAAGCCAGGACCATGGCCACAAGGATCGTGGTCACATTGGCATCAATGATCGCTGAATATGAATGTTTGAATCCATCATTGATGGAAGCCAGCATCGATTTACCGGCCCGTAATTCTTCCCTTATCCTTTCATAGATGATAACGTTGGCATCAACTGCCATACCGATTGTCAATACGATACCTGCAATTCCAGGTAAGGTCAATACCGTACCAAACGAAGCCAAAGCACCGAAGATGAAGAAGAGGTTGAGGATCAGGGCTATGATAGATACAAAACCTGCACCTGCATAATACAGGATCATAAATAATAGTACCATTCCAAATCCAATGCCCAGGGCACGGATACTGCTATCAATATTTTTCTGACCCAAAGATGGTCCAACTGTCGTATTCTGTATGATATCTACTTTGGCCGGTAATTTTCCGACTTCAAGTATACTTGCAAAGTCAGCGGCTTCCTGCACAGAAAAATTACCGGTGATCTGTGTATTTCCTCCAGGGATAGGACCATTCACTCTTGGTGCCGATACCACTTCGTTATCCAGGCATATAGCTACCTCCCGGTTACCATCATTAGCTGCTTTTGTTGTCATCTCAGCCCATACCTGTGCACCACGGTTATTCATCCTGAGGTTTACAGCCATTTCACCGGTCGTCGGATCCGGGGAATGC
>JABDPK010000091.1 GCA_013042795.1 Saprospiraceae bacterium
TGATTTTGTCACCTTTGGCCATCAATTCTTCTAAATGTTCAATAATGACCTCACGAATAAATAAACCTGAATTATCCTGGGGGACGTCAATCAGGAAATCGCAATTATCTCCGCCATTGGCAATGTAATCCGGCATGGCTACCCTGTAACTGCCTCCTTTCTCCAGTCCTTTACCATGAATCATGATATCCACTGCTTTTCTATCTTCAATTCTGAAGCTCAGGTTTCTACTGACAGGCCAGCCATTACTAGATGCAATTTTATTGAGCAGGAGCTGTATCTTTTCATTATCCAGTTCGAGGACGACTAACATGTTGTCGAAGGGCATCAACTCGTATATTTTACCTTTTGTAAGCGGGCCTTCAGCTACAGAAGGAATTCTGAGTCCACCATAATTTTGTATGGCAAAATCCACAGGATGCGGGTTGGTGCGTTGTGCTTCTGATAACATGGCATCTGTAAACCAGTTTCCCATATTCGAATTTGGTCGTGCTTTGATGAGGTCTTCAGGCATATCTCCTATGACCTTCATCATCTCTTCATTCATTTCATCTCTGAATGGATCAATGAATTCTAAAACCTCGGCATCACTGCCAACAGCTTTACCATCCATTCTTGAATATTCAATTTCCGTATCACTGATATGTACATATGTCCTGCATGAAACAAGCGTTATGAAAACAAAAAGTGAGGTAAGTCTGAACAAGTTATACATCCAATATTATTTTTGATTCTTCCTTAACTGCCTGTATGGCAAGATCAACCGGGTTTTTATCATTTTCATTGAGGTATTTGAACAATGCTTCAACCATCAAATCTGAACTTACATTTCCGGGCAAATCTTCTCCGGCTTTACTTATGATGCTTACCATATCGTTCTTTACTAGTTTAATAATATCCCATAATTTCTGAGAAGTATATAATTGTTGAGCGATATTATGTTCATATTCTTTTTGAACTGAAATCATCATGGCATGTTTCAGTGCATCGACAGACATATTCTTACTATTGAGTCTCATTACGAGGTTGGGTATACTTATCCGCTCGCAGAAAAGAAGTAATCTTTCATAGGCCTGGAGTTTGAGTGGTATGGCATTTTTCGAGTATTTACTCCTCACTTCCAGAGATTTTAAATCATACTGGCTGTTAAGGTATTGCCTCAATATAAAATAACAGGCAAGGAATACAACCAGTGCCGGAATCGTATATTTTAGAACTTCAAAGATGATCTCCCACATAATTTCCCAATTTTCAAAACTAATTCTCAATAACTATCGTTTACAAATTTATATTTTTGTAGTTAAGTTCGACAAAATCAAACAGCTATTATTATGCAGGAAGCAGATACAACGATAAAATCACCCATCAGTCTGACTGAAGGTGCGATAAAACAATTAAATCGTCTATTGGTAGAAAAGGAGGTTCCCGAAGGATATGGTCTAAGGGTAGGTATTAAAGGAGGAGGATGCTCCGGTTTTTCATATGTCCTTGGTTTTGATGAGAAATCAGAAAAGGATGATGAATTTGAAGTCAGTGGCATCACAGTGTATATGGAAAAATCTCATGCACTATACCTACTTGGTATGGAAATAGATTGGCTTGAAGGCCTAAACAATCGCGGGTTTGTTTTCAACAACCCGAATGCTTCGGAGACTTGCGGGTGTGGTACAAGTTTTTCTGCATGATCCTGAATGGATTAAAAAAGTATAAGGCATAAAAAAAGGAGATGAAAATTATCATCTCCTTTTTATTTATGTGCCTTTGTGTTTTACATATGCTTGATGATCTCATCTCCAAACTCGGAACACTTAAGTAGGGCAGCACCCTTCATCAATCGTTCGAAATCATAGGTCACTCTTTTCGCTTTAATAGCTCCTTTCAATCCTTTCTCAATCAATCTGCCAACTTGCTTCCAACCCATATAGTCGAACATCATGACACCAGATAAGATAACCGAACTTGGATTTACTTTATCCTGACCAGCATATTTTGGTGCTGTTCCGTGGGTAGCTTCAAATACAGCAATACCGGTTTCATAGTTAATGTTGGCACCCGGTGCAATACCGATACCCCCTACAATCGCTGCAAGGGCATCTGAAATATAGTCACCATTCAGGTTTAATGTAGCAATCACATCATACTCGGCCGGTCTGAGAAGAATTTGCTGAAGGAAAGCATCTGCGATGACATCCTTTACAATGATTTCTCTTCCTTTGTTATCAATCACCTGCCATGGGCCTCCATCCAGATCTTCCGCTCCAAATTCTCTTTTAGCCAGGGCATAACCCCACTCCTTGAATTTACCTTCAGTAAATTTCATGATATTGCCTTTGTGAACCAGGGTCACAGATTTAGCTTTTGAGCTCATCGCATGATTGATGGCTGCTCTTACCAATCTTTCGGTTCCTTCAACTGAAACCGGCTTGACACCAAGACTTGCAGTATCGGGGAACCTGATTTGAGTTGCACCCATCTCATTCATAAGAAATGATTTTACTTTCTCATTTTCTTCGGTTCCATGCAAGTATTCAATACCTGCATATATATCTTCAGTATTTTCTCTGAAGATCACCATATCCACAAGACCTGGCTTTTTGACTGGTGAAGGAACACCACGATACCATTTGACTGGTCTGACACATGCGAACAGGTCAAGACGTTGTCTGATTGCAACATTCAAAGACCTGAAACCACCTCCAACTGGTGTGGTTAGTGGTCCTTTAATAGCAACCAGGTGATCAGCAATAGTATCAGTTGTTTCAGAAGGTAGCCAGTCTCCCTCTTTTCTTGCATTTGCTTTTTCGCCGGCATAGACCTCTTTCCAGTGTATCTTTCGATCACCTCCATAGGCCTTTTCTACTGCTGCATCAAAAACCCTGACTGCAGATGCCCAGATATCCGGTCCGATACCATCTCCCTCGATGAAAGGAATAATTGGATCTTTTGGAACATTTAATCTTCCTCTTCTTGTAAGTGTAATTTTAGAACCGCTCATATTTTATTTTTTGAATGGGCTGCAAAAGTATGAAATACTCCTGTTAAAAAACAATAATAACAGTGACTATCTGGTGTCTTTAATTTTAGCTCTAATTCAATGGACTAATACTGTAAAGCTTCCTTTTTTATCAAATCTCCAAAAAAGATAGCATTGGCAAATAACCGGCTACCTCCTAACCAATACCCTCTGAAGTTGGGGTTGTCTGCAAATGCAATGATCCTTCCTTGTCCTGCTCCATAACAAATCATGGAGGCTGATTCCTTGGCAGCATTAATATTTTCCTTGGATACATACCCACTCAGAACAGGATCGTCAGTATAATACATTGGTGTGGCAAGCTTGTTTTTCACCTTTTCAAGGAACAAAGTGCCGCGCTTAAATACAGCTAATTCATCGTTTTGATAACCGAAAAAAAGAGGATGTTCATTATTTATCCTTGTATTAAAAATGGCACCTCCGATGACTTGAGCTCCATTGTACCTGTTGATGTCAGAATATAGTTCTGCTTGTGCAAGGGGCCTTTCAGCAGTTTTCTTGTTGAATTTTATGATTTTTTGGCTGTTCAGAAAATTCAATGCGCCTCTGAATGCGACCAGAACACCACCTTTATTGATCCATCTTTTTAACTTTTCACTGGAGAGCATTTTTGAATTATATTGACCATCCGGCATCAAAATCACTTTGTACCTGTCAAGATTTATACGGTTAAATTGCCTGAGGTCTATCATACTCAAAGGAATATTGAACCTTTTATCCATCTGGTACCATGCAGAGCCAGCTTCGTACCTGTTTACCCCTTCACCAATAATCATGGCGATTTCAAATTTTCTCAGAGAAGTATTGTCAGGGCTTCCTATGGACTTTCCTTCTCTGGACTGCCCGGAATCTACAGGTATCAATGCTAAGTTTAATTTTGCTGCCTCTTCCACAAGAAAGTTGATTGTTTCTTCAGCTTGTTTATCTTTTTGACCTTGGACCGGAATAATGATTGTGCCTGCTTTGAATCTCTTATACATCCCTTCGGAAAGGTATTCTGCATCAGATTTTAATACTTTACATAGTATATTATTATCAAGAAGGGAATAAAGCAGAGCTGGAGCCAGGTAATTGTTCCAATCAATCGCCAGGGCATGGACTGATTTAAGAATCATCTTATTGTGTGGGAGTTCAATTTTTTCTATCCGCTTGAGCTGTGAAGTATCAATTTTAGCTCTGCCTTCTTCGGATTTCACATTGAATGCAAGGGGTAGTGTCCAGGCTGAAACATCATAAAACAAACTGTCAGGAAACTCATCAACCCGCTCAAATATTGTTTTTACCAGTCCGGACTGCACCTGGCTTTTTGGTACAATGTAGCTGTAGGAATAATCATATCCCTTGTGTTTTTTAGCATACTTATCGTTTGCCTGGTATACATTTATATCATGCCTGTTCAATATCTCAATAAAGAAATTTGCTTTATATTGATCAGTGGATTCAAAAATGTAATATCCTTTTTTTGGAATGCTGTTGCGCGCATAAAATTCTCTTTTATATTCCAGTATTTCATTTTTAAGATCCAGTGCAGCCTCCTGGGTGGATAAGGAAGTCACTACCTGGTTTCTTATCGTAAACGGAAAACTGAGTAATCCATTACTGGTTTCTCGCAAATAACCTCTTGAACTTGCTTGTTCAAATAAAATACCTACACATCCATTAATATCAGGATAGGTAGATCCCTTTCCATAATAATAGTCATCAAATGATTCTTTGGAATAGTACATTGAGCCAATGGAATCAAGAAATTGGGCATGGTATTGTCCTATATGTTCAGTTAGTTCCTGGTTGATAGCTGGTGTATTTGGATTTGTTCTGCTTGGAATCCCTGGTTGAAAGAAGAAAGTGTTATTTGGTCCCATTTCGTGGTGGTCAGTCAATACATCCGGTTTCCATTCATGAAATGTTTCTATTCTTCCTTTACTTTCAGGATGTATATTGAATATCCAGTCCCTGTTTAGATCAAACCAATAATGATTGGTCCTGCCTCTTGGCCATACCTGGTTGAATTCCCTGCTACCGGGATCTGTCACAACAGCCGATGAACGATGCATATTGACCCAGGTGCTGAATCGTTGCAGTCCGTCGGGATTATAACAGGGATCGAGCAGGATGATGGTTTGGTCCAGCAACTTATCAATCTTATCACTTTGACCAGAAAGCAAATAATAGGCTATCAGGACGGCTGCATGACTTCCGCTGCTTTCATCGCCATGGATGGTATAGCCCTGGTAAAGCACAAGTGGAATACTGTCCAGGTCGAGTTTGTCTGCCACTGAATTATCCAGGAGCTGATTATGTCGTTGTTTTAATTCTTCTATCCTGGAAAGATTCGCTTTACTACTTATAGTTAAATATACCAGTGGGCGGTTTTCATGAGATCTGGCATATTCGGTCAGATTACAGTTTTCACTGGCTGCACAAATCTTTTCGAGATAATAAATCAACTGATCATGTGTTAGGTGCTGTTCCCCAATGGGTGTAGGCAAAACAGATTCAGGGGTAGGGATATTACTGTTATAACTGATTTCAGGGAGATAATAATTCAATTCTGTTTGTGCGCATAGGTATCCTTGGATAAACAGAAATATCACAACAATAATTACCTTCGTGTTCCTTAAAGTCATCAGATTGATTTGAATTATAAAATTACTCCAATAAGTGAAGTTTCTTAAATGAGCATATTACTGTCATATCTTGTAATCCCCTTAATCTTTCTCTTCCTGGCCCTGAATGTGTATTTCAGAATCAGGATTATAGGGAAATACAAAAAACTTCGCAGTAAAAATATCGGAATAGATGACAAATTTCTGATGAAAGAAGATGAAATAAGGCAAAGGTATGCAGGCCTGGAAGAAGAGACACTGAATGAACTGATAGATTTTTCAGGTAGCCTGAGACGACTGATAATGATTGCATTTACTGGATTCATTATAATATTGTCCATTTTTCTGTACATATATATTAACAAGGGATAAATTGAAGCTTGCACTATTTGGTTACGGTCACCTCGGAAAGATTCACCTCCAATGTCTCAAGCAGACACCTTTCCATATGGCTGGCATTTATGATCCTGTCCTGAGTGAAAATGTGATTGACGAAAATATAAAGGTCTACACGAATGCAGAAGACTTGATCAATAATTCGGATGCCTGTATTATCGCAAGTACAACTTCATCCCATTACAGTCTGGCAAAACTGGTCCTGGAACATGACAAACATCTCTTCCTTGAGAAACCGATGACGAGTACAATTGATCAATCAAGTGAATTGGTCAGAATGTCAGCAGAGAGGCCATCGCTAATCACCCAGGTAGGATTTGTCGAAAGACATAATCCCGCTTATCTGTATCTTAAACCCTATATAAATAAACCCAGGTTTATCGAAGTTCACCGTTTGTCAACTTTCAATCCACGAGGAAATGATGTTTCAGTGGTGTATGACTTGATGATCCATGATCTTGATTTGATCCTGGCAATGATGCAGCCTGAAATATCTGAAATCAGATCCAACGGAGTTAAAGTTGTTTCTGACAATCTGGATATTTGCAGTGCAAGACTTGAATTTGAGGATGGATCGGTGGCTAATTTGACCGCCAGTCGGATCAGTATGAAAAAAATGAGGAAATTCAGGTTATTCCAGGAAAACGGATATCTCAGTATGGATTTGGATAAGAAAGAAAGCCAGATCGTAAAATTATCAGATCTGGAATTTGAAAATGCAATACCGATGAGCTTTGGAGAACAAAAAAAGTATATGTCCATTAAGTCTTCAGGAATACTTGAAGGCAATGCAATACTTTCTGAATTGAACGAGTTTTATAATTCAATTCAATCAGGAAAAGCAAGTAAAGCTAATCTTGCTAACGCTTATGAAACCACTTTACTTGCTGATACTATTGAAAGAACCGCATTAGACGCATTAAAGAATGAATAAATTTTTTCCATTTTTTACTTTCTTACTTCTGCTTTCATCGTGTAGTATATTCGATAGCTCTGATGATGTACCCATGTATGTGCAGGTGAACAGCGCTTCTTTGAGCACAACGCCGAACCAGGGATCCAATTCCAATAAGATTAATGACGTTTCTGTTTATACTGATGGATTTACGATAGGCTTGTTTCCATTGGGAAGACACATACCTGTATTGGATGAAAACAATGATGGAATGTCTACCGTCAATATTTTCCCGGTTATCAGGAAGAACGGTCAGAAAGATAATCCGATTCAATATCCATTTTATAATTCACATGAATTTATCTATCCTTTTGAGGAAGACAAGCTTATACCGCTTGATCTTGAATTCCAATATGTTGAGAATGCCAGTTTCATAATTAATGAAGATTTTGAAGGAAGTCATATCATTAAACAAAGTATCGATGGTATACCTGAAACTGAGTTTAAAAAATCAGGAGAAGCGGAGTACGGTTTGTTCTGTGGTAAAATGACGACCACAGAAGACCATCCATTTTTCGAAGAAGCTACATCATTCAGGTATAAAAGAGAAGACCTTGCAAATTCTCCTATTTTTATGGAACTTGATTACAAGAATGACATACCCTTCAGGGTGGGTGTTGTCAAATATTCAGGTTTGGCGGGTAGCAGGGAGTATAAGATAATACTTACTGAATCCAGTGAATGGAATAAAATATACCTTGAACTGACTTCTGAACTGGGAGGAAATGATTATGATGAATTTCAGATTTTGTTCGGGGCCCCGGGAAGTGGAGTTGTGGGTAATGTCTGGATTGATAATATAAAGATACTGGTGCTAAAGTAACAGATGAAGAACCAACGTCAGGGAGAACTGATATTATACAGGATATTTGACTGGCTGAGTGCAGCCTTGGCCTGGCTGTTATTTTTTGGTTACCGTAAACGTCTTGAAAAGCCTGGTATCGATTGGGCTGAAATTATCTCTGATCCGGTTTTGTTCAAAGGACTTGTTCTGATCCCGATTGGCTGGCTTATTCTCTATTCCGTATTTGACAAGTACCAGGATATATACAGGTTTTCCCGTTTTGCAACCCTGAGAAGGACATTCGTTTTATCACTTTCTGGTTCTCTCATTTTATTCTTTACAATATTAATGGATGACAGCACTGTAAGGTATACTTCATACATTAATCCATTTTTAACTTTATTTAGTCTTCATTTTGGCTTGACCTGTTTTTCAAGAATGAGCCTGTTGACATGGGCAAAAGGAAGATTGAAGAAAGGAGAGGTAAGTTATAACACATTGGTAATAGGTGGAGATTTAAATGCCGTTGAATTATATGATGAAATTCAAGGCAGGCCACATAAAATGGGACATCATTTTGTCGGCTTTATCGATTCCAATGGCAATAGTAACAACCTGTTGGAAAAATATTTGGAAAACCTGGGAGGACTCAATGACTTAAACAGGCTTATCCAGGAGAAGAATATCGAAGAAGTGATCATTGCGATTGAAACATCAGAACACAATAAACTGAAAGCTATACTGGATGACCTCTATGAATTCCAGGACAGAATACTGGTAAAGATCATACCGGATATGTATGATATTATCATCGGGACCGTAAAAATGAATCATGTTTATGGTGCTGTATTAATCGAGATCGACCAGGAACTCATGCCGAAATCAGAAAGAATCATAAAAAGAGTTTTCGATGTTGTTGTAAGCAGTATTCTTTTTATCCTTTGTATCCCGGTTTACCTGGTTTTAACAGCATTGGTGAAGCTTTCTTCACCAGGACCAATCTTTATTTCACAGGAACGCATTGGCAAGGGAAGTCGTCCATTCCAGATATATAAGTTCAGATCCATGTATATCAATTCGGAGCCTGACGGACCTCAATTATCCAGTGACAATGATTCACGCGTTACAAAGTGGGGTAAACTGATGCGAAAATGGCGTCTGGACGAATTACCTCAATTCTATAATGT
>JABDPK010000099.1 GCA_013042795.1 Saprospiraceae bacterium
GATGAGATCCCTGCTAATCACTGAAGAATCTATTTGTCCTTCCAAATTGATTCCAGTTTTAAATTATGATGGATTACCGATTACAGCAGATTACATATATAATGAAGTAAAGAGAAACGTTGAATCATTAACTAAAATACCCAGTGCTATATGAGTTATATAAAACCGGCGTTCAGCCATCCCGATTCTCCTGTAAATGAAGTAGGATACAAGAAGGCAGATTACAGGGGAGCTGTCTCTACTTTATGCGCAGGCTGCGGACATGATTCAATTAGCGGCGCTATTATCCAGGCCTGTTTTGAAATGAGTATAGAGCCTCATCGTCTTGCAAAAATATCAGGTATCGGATGCTCATCTAAAACTCCAACTTATTTTCTTAGCAATTCTCATGGATTCAATTCTGTACATGGAAGGATGCCTTCTGTTACTACTGGTGCGAATCTTGCCAACAAGGACTTGATTTACCTGGGTGTCTCCGGAGATGGTGATTCCGCATCAATTGGAATGGGTCAGTTTGTCCATGTAATAAGAAGAAACGTAAACATGACCTATATTGTCATGAACAATGGATGCTATGGTTTGACTAAAGGACAAAATTCTGCTACAGCTGACCTGGGCTCCACCAGTAAAGGTGGAGAAGTCAATCCCTATAATGCGATTGATCTTGCCAACCTTGCACTGCAATTGGATGGTGGATTTATTGCCAGAAGTTTTTCAGGTGACAAAGACCAATTGGTACCACTCATCAAGGCTGCAATTAATCATCCCGGCTTTGCCCTGATTGATATCATTTCACCATGTGTGACATTTAATAACAATTCAGGTTCCACAAAATCATATGAATATACCAGGGAGTTTTCCAGGGAGACAGCAAAAATTGATTATGTTCCAGAGAAAGAAGAAATTACAGTCGATTATAAAGAAGGAGAAACCATTGATGTTGTTTTGCACGATGGAAGCTTGATACGATTGAATAAACCAACACCTGACTGGGATCCCGGTGACCGGATTTCAATAATGAAGAAAATGGTCAATGCCGAGTTGAAAGGAGAAATTTTAACCGGCCTGCTTTATATTGATCCTTATTCACAGGATCTGCATACCAGGATTCACACCACGGATACGCCTTTGAACGTTCTTAAAGAAGAAGATTTGTGCCCAGGTAATCAAATTTTAGGATCTATCAATCAAAGTTTCAGATAATACCTTAAATTCGACCCATAATAGAAATTTGTCATATGAAAGCAAGCCAATTATGATACTTGGAATACTAAAAGAAACAGGATCAGAACGTCGTGTATCCTTTTTACCGGAACATGTCGCTGGATTAAAAAACCTGGGCTTCAACAGCATACTTGTGGAGGCCGATGCAGGAAGACATGTCTTCCAAAGTGATGACAATTATAAAGATGCAGGTGCAGAAGTTTCAAATTTTGATACTATCACTGAAACTGCAGATGTCCTGGTCAGCATCCACCCGCCTCAGGCTGATAAAATGAAAAAGGGCTCTATCCTTATAACACAAATGAACCCTTTGGGTAGCCTTGAAGAAGTTCAATCACTCAAAGACAATGGCATCAGTGTGTTTTCCCTGGACATGGTTCCGAGGACTACAAAAGCACAGGCTATGGACGTCCTTTCTTCAATGGCGACTTCGGCCGGTTATAAGTCTATTCTTCTGGCAGCTCAGAATCTTCCCAAATTTTTCCCGATGTTCATGACAGCAGCCGGAACCATAGCGCCTTCAAAGGTATTGATCCTGGGTGCCGGGGTTGCAGGTCTTCAGGCTATCTCTACAGCTCGTCGCTTGGGCGCCGTAGTTGAAGCATTTGATGTACGTGCGGCAGCAAAGGAAGAGGTACTTAGCCTTGGTGCCAAATTTGTTGAAGTTGAAGGCGCAACCGATGATACTTCTGCCGGGGGGTATGCAGTCGAGCAAACTGAAGAATTCAAACAAAGACAATCAGAACTTATCCAGGAACATGCCATAAAATCTGATGTCATAGTCTGTACAGCACAGATACCTGGTCGTCCTGCTCCCCTGCTGATTAACGAAGACACAGTTAATAAAATGAAGCCGGGTTCAGTTATTGTCGACCTGGCAGCCAGTACGGGTGGGAATTGTGCCTTAACTGAAAATGATACAATGGTTGAAGTAAATGGGGTTAAGATTTTCGGTGATTCAAACCTGGCTTCAACGATACCAGGAGACAGCAGTAAAATGTATGGTAAGAATATGATCAATTTTTTCAAGGAAGCGATCGTAGATGGACAGATCAGCTTTGACTTTGAGAATGTAATACTTCAGCATTCATGCATTACGCATAATGGTGAAATCATTAGTCCAAGAATAATTGACAAATTAAATCAATAATAAATTAAGAATAATGGCAGAGATATCTCAACTATTTCTTTCTAACCAGGAATTCATATATGTAATTATCTTATCAATTTTCCTGGGTATAGAAGTAATTTCAAATGTACCTGCAATCCTGCATACTCCTCTGATGTCTGGCGCGAATGCTATACATGGAGTTGTTATCATAGGGGCAATTATTGTAATGGGGCATGCAGATCCCGGCAATACTCTAGCACTTGTTTTGGGATTTATCGCAGTAGTCCTTGGAACTCTTAATGTGGTTGGTGGATTCGTAGTGACCAACAGAATGCTTGAAATGTTTAAAAAGAAAGATTAAGACCTATGGAATTTATACTTGAAATATCGTACCTGATCGCTTCAATTACTTTCATCCTTGGGCTTAAAATGTTGAGTAGTCCAGAATCTGCCAGGTCTGGAAACCTGATTGCCGCTGCCGGCATGTTGATCGCAATTATTGCTACAATTGTTTTTCATAAAGATGGCGCAGGTCATTCCATTGGAAACCTGGGCTGGATTATTGCCGCTATGGCCGTCGGAACAGTGATCGGATGGTTGATGGCCGTAAAAGTACAAATGACTGCCATGCCCCAGATGGTTTCATTTTTTAATGGTATGGGAGGTGCATGTGCCGCATTGATCGCTCTTGTTGAATACAATACACATCCATCGCATGAAATGGGATTTCTTATAGTTGTTTGTTTAAGTCTGATAATAGGTAGTGTTTCATTCAGTGGGTCTATGATAGCTTACGGAAAGCTTGAGGGAAAAATCAAGGATATTTTTTCCAATGCCATGCCAATCATCAATGGAATCATCTTCCTGAGTATTATGGGGATGATGATTTATGGACTAATGAATCCTGTATTGTTTGATGGCAGCCTGCTTTGGATTATTCTTGGAGTCTCCCTGTTCTACGGGATCATGTTTGTCATGCCTATCGGTGGTGCAGATATGCCGGTAGTCATTTCTCTATTGAACTCTTTTACCGGTGTCGCCGCAGCTTTCGGAGGGTTTATGTATGACAATGCAGTGATGCTTACTGGTGGTATACTGGTTGGATCTGCAGGTACAATACTCACTATCCTGATGTGTAATGCGATGAACAGATCTCTTATGAATGTAATCATAGGGTCATTCGGAGCTGCTGGCGCAGCTAAAGGTTCAGGTGAAGATAAAGTAGCCAAAGAAATTACACTTTCTGACGCTGCCATACTTTGCGCATATGCCAATAAAGTGAGTATCGTCCCGGGATATGGTTTGGCAGTAGCCCAGGCACAGCATGTATGTAATGACTTTGAAAAGCTTTTGTCCTCCAAAGGAGTCGATGTCAGTTATGCCATACATCCGGTTGCAGGAAGGATGCCCGGACATATGAATGTATTGCTTGCGGAAGCTGATGTATCTTATGATAAATTATTGGAACTAGAAGATGCTAATGACGGCATAACAAGTACTGACGTTGCTATAGTTGTCGGAGCAAATGATGTGGTAAATCCCGCAGCTGAAGACGATCCTTCTAGTACAATTTACGGTATGCCTATCATCCAGGTTCACAAGGCTAAGAATATTATCATAATGAAAAGAAGTATGGGTAAAGGTTATGCCGGTATTGCCAACGATCTTTTCTTTGCTGATAATACAAGGATGTTATTTGGAGATGCTAAAGATTCTCTAAGTTCACTGGTAAGTGAATTAAGGTCTATGTAATCCTTTTATCAAGGGATTAAGCAAATTGTCCATACTCATAAATGTCATCTAAACATTTAGGAATAGTCACAACAGACTTTATTATTTCTGGATTACTTTTAAACGGCAGCTTGATTAACGGGCTAGAGACCTATCTGTGTGGTCCATTTCACTTCTATAGCCTATGTGACCAATGTCACTCTTAAGTATGATCTAAATTCTGATATTCGTTATTACCATAAATTATATTTGGTAGAGGCGACCTCATGTCTCCCTAAGGGGGCATCTTCATATTTATTATTATGTGGGTTTCCTGTATCTTTTAAAGTGATTATAAATAAGATCAGTTTATTATGAGTGATAATCAGTTAATTGACGGCATAAAGACAAGCCAGCACATTAAAGCAGAGACAATCGGAGAACATATTCTTGAAGTGGTTAGCGACTCAGGTGAAGGTGCTCAGAAGTGCGGACAATCATTTGCTGCTATTTCTGCTAAAATGGGAAATGGCGTATGGACCGTAGAAATAATTCCAGCAGAAATTCAACCACCTTCACGGGGTCGTGCAGGAGCTTCCGGTATCCGAATACGGGTTGGCTCTAAAAAAATCACCAATATGGGTAATGAAGCAGACCTGGTTGTAGCACTCAATGAACAAGTACCGTATGGCAGGATAGACCAAAAAGCATATCGGGGTGGTACTACCCTGCTTATGGAAAACAAATGGGCTACCGATGAATCTGAAGATATCCGTGAAAAGTATGCCACCGCACTAGCAGATTTCAAGGAACGCGGATATGATGTTGTAGAAATTCCAATGGAAGAAGAATGTCTTAAGATTGTTTCCAATCCAAGGAAAGGGAAAAATATGTGGGTATTGGGAATGTTATCCTGGATATACAGCAGAAGTCTTGAAAAAGCTGAAGCCCAGATCAGGAATGTCTTTTCAAAGAAATCCGACAAGATAATTAACTCCAATATCGAACTTCTTAATGCAGGATATAAATGGGCTGACAAGAATCTGAATTTCAGGTATGAAATTCCTGTAATTCCAACAGATGAAGACTATTTGGTCATGAATGGCAACCAAGCTCTTGCGCTTGGTATCGTAGCTTCAGGTATGGAAGTATGTTCAATGTATCCCATTACACCAGCTACTTCGGCTTCACATACTCTGGCTGAAATATTTCAAAAATCAGGAGGTGTTATTCACCAGGCTGAAGATGAAATTGCAGCCATTGGCTTTGCAATCGGTGCCTCTTATGCAGGAAAAACATCAGTGACGATTACCTCAGGACCCGGAATGGCCTTAAAAACCGAATTTCTTGGCTTGGCCACAATGGCTGAAATCCCCCTTGTTGTCATTGATGTACAAAGAGGTGGTCCTTCTACGGGTTTGCCTACGAAAGTGGAACAAGGAGATTTACTTACTGCATTATATGGCCAGCCCGGAGCCGTACCAAAAATTGTCATTGCTGCGGCTACAATTGAAGAGAGTTTTCACTTTGTCATTCTTGCACGCAAACTGGCTGAAGCATTTCGCACACCTGTTTACCTGTTAACGGATGCAAATCTAGCCACAGGTCAACAACCTTTTCCGAGACCAAAGATCAGTAAGGACTGGTTTGCGCCACCTATTGACCAGAGTCCATGGAATAAAGATGTGACGCCATTTAACTGGGATGAAGAAACAGGCTTAAGCAAAAGACCAATTCCAGGTCAGGCAGGAGGACAATATACAGTCACCGGGCTAGCACACAACACAATGGGAAGTGTTTCATATAAACCAGAGGAAAATCAACGATCTTCTGAAATGCGGAGCAGAAAGTTTGCTGCCTTTCAAAAGACCTTAAATCCTCCTCCAATCAACGGAAAAGAATCCGGGGACCTTTTGATTGTTGGATGGGGTTCAACCCTGGGTGCGATTAATGAGGCTGTAGGTTTAGCGCAAGAAGAAGGAATAAGTGTTTCATCCATTCATCTCAGGTTCATGAGCCCGTTTCAACCCGGATTGAAAGAGATCTTTGGAAAATTCAAAAATATAATGACTGTGGAAATCAATTATAGTGACAATATTCACAATCCACAGTATACTGAATCCAGCCGAAGGTATTCTCAACTCGCCTGGGTACTGAGAGCAAGGACGCTGGTTGATGTGGATTGTTATTCCAACGTGGAAGGTCAGCCTTTATCACCAAAGCGAATTTTGAATGCCATTAAAGCGAAACTTAACATTGCAACAAAATAAATTATTGAATTATGTATGGATTGAAGTCGGACTTAACATGTGAATTACCATCCAAGCACTACTCCATTGAAGATTATTCAAAAGGTGTGGCACGCTGGTGCCCGGGATGTGGAGATCATGCTGTCCTGAATAATACTCAAAAGTTACTTAAAGAAAAACAACTGGATCCGGCAAAAACTGTTTTTGTTTCAGGAATTGGTTGTTCTTCCAGATTCCCTCATTATATGGATACATATGGTTTTCATGGATTACACGGGAGAGCATTTCCTGTTGCGTGTGGCATCAAATTCAGAAGACCGGACCTACAGGTATTCGTAATTACAGGTGATGGTGATTGTTGTTCAATAGGTGCAGGAGCATGGCTCCATGCGATCAGGTATAATATGGATATGACCGTATTGCTGTTGAATAACGAAATTTATGGCCTGACTAAAAAACAAACCTCTCCTACATCAAGGCTGGGAACCAAATCCAATACCCACCCTGATGGTTCTGTAGTGCCACCGGTCAACCCGATTCAAACTACATTGGGCGTAGCCAATGCCTCTTTTGTAGCTCAATCCGCAGACTGGAAGCCGGATCATATGTATGAAACAATAAAAGCGGGATTTGAACACAAAGGCTTTTCATTCATTCACATTCTGCAAAGATGTCCTATTTTTCAACAACAATTAGGTAAGGATCTGGCGACAAATAAAGAAGCTACACATTACTTACACCACGAAAACGGCATTACATTGAATGAAATGCAGGCAAGCAGTTTCAAGCATT
>JABDPK010000101.1 GCA_013042795.1 Saprospiraceae bacterium
GATTCCGGATTCCATCCATTAGAACTGTATAACGGAGGTATACTGCTTGACAGCCTTTTTGGAAAAATATACGAAGGTGGATTGATATATTATCTGAATACAGATGATGGTTCTGGCATGGTGTCTGCTCCTGAAGATCAAAGCAACCAAGCAACTATGCCGGAGGGTGAAATAATTTGTGAAGAATTAGTTTTGAATGGATATAATGATTGGGAATTACCTGAATTGTATTATTTAATACTAATGTACGAGAACTTGCATGAAAACAATCTGGGGGATTTTTCAAACAGTAGGTACTGGAGTTCAGATTTTCATTATCCTACTGCAGCCTGGTATGTGAACTTTCAAAATCGTATTTATGATTTAGCAGGATATGCTGTTCAAATGCACGTCAGGGCAACAAGGTCATTTCATTGATCATAAAAAGCTATCTGAATCAAGCTCAATTTCTTTTACAATTGCAAATATTATCGGCGCTTCATAGCCTCTTTTAGAAGCATACTTTATCGCCTTATCTTTAGCAATCAAAGCATTTTCACCATTGTATTTTCTAATCTGACTGATAAGTATTTCCTTAAGTACCCTGATATACTCATCTTCTTCAATTTCTTTTAGGCCTTTGCGGATACAGTAATCAGATATCTGTCTTTCCTGAAGCCCATTCAATATTTTGTTCCTTCCCCATTTTTTCATCCTGAACTTTCCCCTGGCAAAGGATTTGGCAAATCTTTCTTCATTTAGAAAATTCTGTTCTATCAGTTCTGCCATGACCTGATCCTTGTCATCTCCATATATACCAATATCATATAGTTTACGAGACACCTCCAGGTGGCACCTGTCCTGGTACGCGCAGTACCTCTTCATTCTGTCTAAAGCTTTTTCAAATTCCATTATTCAAAACCGGCAGCGATCAAATATTCAGAAAATTTATTTTCTATACTGTGTGCAGGATTATGAACACAAGCATTCCAGCCACAGTTCCTTGCAGCCAGGACATTTTCTTCCATATCATCAATAAATAAAATATTCTCTCCGCTAATGCCAAGGTTTTCTTCTACGTATCTGTAAGTTTCCAGATCCGGCTTTCGCTTTCCGATTATATGCGAATAGAAAACCTGGTCGAAAAATCTCTCTTCAAAATCATGAACAGAATGTTCATTCCTGAGATAGTGATGGACTTCATTCAAATGAAGGTTATTGATATTAGAGAGAAGTGCTAGTTTGTATTTGGCTTTAAGAGATAACAGGAATTCAAATCGATTAGACGGAATAATGCCCAAAAGTGTGTTCCATGCTTTATAAATATCAGCAAAGGATGCATCCGGGTTATACACATGAAAAGTTTTGGCAAATTCCTCATCTGATATCCTGCCCCTGTCATATTGATAAATGGCCTTTTGAACAACACCAGGAATCATCCTGTCTGACCAGTCAACATTCAACAGGTCTTCAAAGGCCCGAAAAGATCTTTCAAAATCAAGACTGATCAGGATATTCCCAAAATCAAAAATGATGACCTTTTCCTTCACAAGCTATAGAATATTGCTGATGTCCGTGTTTTCTGAAACTGTAGAAATTACCTTATCGATTGAAACACGTTCCTGATTAAGAGTATCCCTTTCCCTGATTGTTACTGTCTGATCTTCTAAAGTCTGATGGTCAATAGTAATTGAATATGGTGTTCCGATCGCATCCTGTCTTCTGTAGCGTCGGCCAATGGCATCTTTTTCATCATACTGGCAAATGACCCTTTTCTTGAGTTTGTCATAGACATCATTTGATGCACGTACCAGTTCTTCATTGTTTTTTAACAAAGGCATTACTGCTGCTTTCACAGGAGCGATGGATGGATTCAGTTTCATGACAATTCTGGTAGAATCATTACCCTTCGCATCGGGTACTGTTTCTTCAACAAGG
The DNA here is from genome assembly GCA_013042795.1 of Saprospiraceae bacterium. Next base: position 1,918 of record JABDPK010000101.1, read on the forward strand.
CTCTGACCTAACTGAGATAAGAACATCCTGTCTGCTCCGATTGATGTTTCAACCACATAAGGAATATAGTTTTCATTGAGTTCAGGATCGAAATACTGGAGTTTTTTCTTTGATAATTCTTCATGGCTGCGCAGATCAAAATCGGTCCTGGAATGGATACCTTCCAGTTCACGGAATCCAAATGGAAATTTGAATTCGATATCTACTGCAGCATTGGCGTAATGTGCAAGGTTCTCATGGTCATGAAACCGCAGATTCTCGGATGGTGTGCCCAGTGCCAAATGCCAGTCCAGCCTTGTTTGCTTCCAGTAATCGTACCATTTCATTTCTTCGCCGGGACGCACAAAAAACTGCATTTCCATTTGTTCGAATTCACGCATCCTGAATATAAATTGTCGGGCAACAATCTCATTTCTGAAGGCTTTTCCTATCTGAGCAATACCGAAAGGAATTTTCTGCCGGGTAGATTTCTGGACATTCAGGAAATTGACAAAAATACCCTGGGCCGTTTCCGGACGCAGGTACAATTTACCTTCTTCACCGGCTATGTTCCCAAGCTGGGTAGAAAACATAAGATTGAATTGTCGGACATCGGTCCAATTCCGTGAGCCGCTGTCAGGACAAGCAATTTCGAGTTCTTCAATCAGTGCCTTTAATCCTTCCATATCTTCTTTAGCCAGAAGATCATTCATTGAATTAATCGCATAATCGATTTTTGTCTGCCTGTCAATAATACGTTGATTCGTGGTCCTGAACTGATCTTCATCAAACTGATCACCAAATCTTTTTCGCGCCTTATCTACATCTTTCTGAATCTTATTTTCAATTTTCTCGGCATACCCTTCGATCAACTGATCAGCTCTGTACCTTTTCTTAGAGTCTTTATTGTCTATAAGTGGGTCATTAAATGCATCAACATGACCGGACGCTTTCCATGTTTTGGGATGCATAAAAATGGCAGCATCAATACCTACAATATTTGCATGCATCTGCACCATACTTTTCCACCAGTATTGCTTGATGTTGTTCTTCAGTTCTGTTCCCATCGGACCATAGTCGTACACTGCAGCCAATCCATCATAAATTTCACTTGATTGGAAAATAAAACCGTATTCCTTACTGTGTGCAATTAATTTCTTAAAATCCATATTTCCTTTTTGTCTCTATTGCGATTATAAAAGCGCTGCAAAAGTACAAATAAGCTATGAGTAAGTACACAGCTTTAGGATCCAGTAATTGGTACTGACTACTAAGACTGCAATTCTTCTTTCAGGAAACGTGCGGTGTGGCTTTTTTTGTTCCTGAGCATTTTTTCGGGTACACCTTCATATATGATCTCTCCACCACCCCGTCCTCCTTCGGGTCCGATATCGATGATATAGTCTGCGACCTTAATCACATCCATGTTATGTTCTATCACGACGACCGTATTTCCTTTTTCTACCAATTTATAGAGGACGGCAAGAAGGTGTTTGATGTCTTCAAAATGTAATCCAGTGGTAGGTTCATCAAGGATATAAAAAGTGTTGCCTGTATCTCTTTTGGAAAGTTCTTCTGCCAGTTTAACTCTCTGTGCTTCTCCACCTGACAGGCTTGTTGCCTGCTGTCCCAGTGTGATATATCCCAATCCAACATCCTGCAGCGTTTTGAGTTTACGGTAGATCTTGGGAATTGCTTTGAAAAATTCTACTGCTTCATCCACATTAAGTTCAAGGACATCTGAAATTGATTTTCCTTTGTACAGGATTTCCAGTGTTTCTCTTTGGTATCGTTTGCCCTGGCATTCTTCACATTCCACATACACATCAGGCAGGAAGTTCATTTCTATCAGTTTCATTCCTCCTCCTTCGCATGTATTACATCTTCCTTGTTTTACATTAAATGAAAAACGACCTGGTTTGTATCCACGGATTTTCGATTCCGGAAGGTCGGAGAATATTTTTCTTATATCTGTAAAAACACCGATGTAGGTCGCCGGATTTGATCTCGGTGTTCTGCCAATAGGACTTTGATCAATTTCAATGACTTTGTCAATATGCTCAAGCCCTTTTATAGCTTTATATTCAAGAGGTCTCTTTATACTCTTGTAAAAATGCTGTCTTAAGATTGGATAAAGTGTCTGGTTAATTAGTGTCGATTTGCCACTTCCCGAAACACCGGTTACACAACAAAATGTACCCAGGGGAATATGGAGGTCAACTTTCTTAAGATTATGTCCAATAGCACCTTTTAGGACCAATTTTTTCCCATTTCCTTTTCTTCGTTCAGCCGGAATTTCAATCTTCCTGGCAGCATTAAGATACTCTGCCGTGATTCCCTTGCCTGACATAAAAGAATCCGGAATCCCTTCATCGACAACTTCACCACCATGCTTACCTGCCCCTGGCCCAAGGTCGATCAGGTAATCTGAAGCCAACATAATATCCTTATCATGTTCAACAACTACGACTGTATTCCCAATATGAGTCAGATTTTTAAGTGCATGAATCAGTTTCTGGTTGTCTCTCTGATGCAATCCAATACTCGGCTCATCCATGATATAGGTTATACCTGACAACTGGGATCCAATCTGTGTAGCAAGCCGGGTTCTTTGGGATTCTCCACCTGAAAGGGTTCTTGTTGGCCTGTTGAGACTCAGATAATCGAGTCCGACATCCAGGAGGAACTGAAGGCGCATCCTGATTTCTTTAAGAACATCTTTGGCAATGACTTTTTGTTTTGAATCAAGGTGATTTTCAATATTATCCATCCAATCCTTCAACTCATCAAGGTCCATTTGAGCCAATTCTCCAACATGCTTCTCACCAAGTTTGAAGTGTAATGACTCTTTTTTGAGGCGGTACCCTTTACATTCGGGACATGTAATGACAGTCATAAAATCTTCTGCCCAACGTCTGATCTTCTCAGAGGTTGAAGTTCTTTGCCACCTGTGCAGCATATTTAAGAGGCCTTCATGAGCCAGGTTGTAGGTAAAATCATGTTTGGCAAACCTAAGGTTCATGTTCATACTCTCATCACCTCCATTCAAAATAACATTTAATGCTTCTTCCGGGATTTCCCTTAAGGGGGTTGCAAAACTGAAATTATATTTCTTCGCTATTTGGCGAAGCTGCTTAAAAGTATAATTTTCTCTTACTTCTCCAAATGGAACAATTCCGACCTGGTTAATACTTTTGGAATCGTCAGGAATGACTTTAACCATATCCACATCATGACATTCTCCAAGACCGCGACAACGCGGACAAGTGCCATAGGGAGAGTTAAAAGAAAAGGTATTTGGTGATGGTTCCTGGTATGAAATCCCCGTGTCATGACACATCAGTCGTTTGGAATAGGTTCTCACATCGTCTGAATCATTGTCAAGTATCTGGATAAAATCCTGGTTCTGTTTGAATGCTATTTTAACAGAATCCGCAATCCGGTCTCTCTTCTCATTTGAAATCTTGATCCTGTCAATTATGATTTCTATGTCATGCACTTTGTATCTGTCGAGTTGAAGACCGGGTTTCAGGTCCAGGACCTTGCCATCAGCGCGGACTTTAGTATATCCTTTTTTACGTGTCTGTTCAAATAACTCTCTGTAATGTCCCTTCCTGGCACGGATTACCGGGGCAAGGATCGATATTTTCCTGTTGTCGAAATGATTAATGATATGATCTATGATCTGTACTTCGGTGTACTGGACCATTTTATTTCCTGTATTATAGCTGTAAGCCTCTCCAATCCTGGCATACAACAAACGAAGGAAATCATATATTTCTGTAGTTGTGCCTACCGTACTTCTCGGATTCCAGGCCGTCGTTTTTTGTTCAATAGAGATTACAGGACTAAGACCATCTATTTTTTCAACATCCGGTCTTTCCATTTTACCCAGGAATTGGCGCGCATAAGAGGAAAATGTCTCCATATACCGTCTTTGTCCTTCAGCATATAATGTATCAAAAGCCAATGAGGATTTTCCAGACCCACTGATACCCGTGATAACGACCAGTTTGTTCTTAGGTATACGTATACTTACATCCCTGAGATTGTTCTCACGAGCGCCAATAATATCAATGAATTGTTCTTCTTCTTTTGTGGCCATCCGGCTAAGTCTAAACTTTCAAAGTTAAAATAATAGCTTCAGACATTTTGGTACTGGAACAAATTTAAATACCTGAAGGATACTGTATTAAGGATTGATCAGGCGATCTACGATAGCATAGAGTCCCGGTGTTGCCTTATTCGCAGTATTAATAACATCTTCAACAGTGGTTGGTTTAATTCTTTCGGGTGGATAACAAACATTTGTTACGATAGAAATTGCAGCAGTCTTCATACTACAATGGTTGGCCACAATTACTTCTGGAACGGTAGACATCCCAACCATATCTGCCCCGATAATGTGAAGAAACTTATATTCAGCAGGCGTTTCCATACTGGGCCCCTGAAATCCTGCATAAACACCCTGTTCCAGCTTAATCCCTTGACTTTCAGCAATCCCAAGAATTCTTTTCCTGAAATCATGGTCATATGGGTCTGACATATCCGGAAATCGTTCTCCAAATCTTTCATCATTGGGTCCGCGAAGCGGATGTTCAGGAAAAAGGTTGATGTGATCATTAAGCATGACCAGTTCACCATTTTCAAATTCTGGATTCAAACCTCCGGATGCATTCGTCAATAATAATCGCTTGACTCCGAGTTGTGATAAAATTCTGATAGCGAAAGTGACTTCCTTGGCGCTATATCCCTCATAATAGTGTAATCTTCCTCTTAAAATGAGGAAATGTATCCCTTTGTGTTCACAATGCAGGAAATGTCCCTTATGAAATGTACTGTGTTTCATATGTGGTACATCCGTGTAAGGAATTGTATCTATTATATTGTACCTGTGAACATGATTGTCCAGGCCTGAACCAGTCACGAAACAAAATTCCGGATCGCAGCTAATGATATTCCTGATGTATTCAGCGGCCTGGAGAGATTTTTCAAATATTTGTTCCATAATTATGCTAAGAAATCTTCTAATTTATAACAGCTTGTAAGATCTGCAATAATTGCTTATCTTTGCAGCGTATTTGGAAAGGAGGGAGCAGAAGTTCCCTCTTTTTAATTTATATACTTTGGACAAACTTAAAGAAAAGATAACAGCAATTGCTGAAGAAAGATTTAAAGAAACCGATCTGAGCGATTGTTTTCTTGTCGACATTTGTCAGAATGGAAGTAAACTGGAAGTTTTTATCGACTCAGATGAAGGTGTACGATTTTGGCAATGCCAGAAACTGAGTAGGTCGATTGAAGCATACCTGGATGAGTCTGGAATTATCGGGCCAAAATATACACTTGAAGTATCTTCACCCGGTATTGGCAGGCCTTTAAAATTTATAAGACAATATGTAAAAAATATTGGCAGGCAGGTCAAAGTTTCATTAATCGACGGTTCTGCGATGGAAGGTGAGTTAACTGAAGTCGGTGAAGACAAAATTACCATCCTGAAATCTCAAAAATCCGGTAAGAAGTCCAAAGCCAAAGGAAAAGTGGAAAAAGAGGCAATTGAATTGAAATTGGCCGATATTGAAGAAACAAAAATTTTAATAACATTTTCAAAGTAAAAAATGAATCTCGTAGAGTCATTTGCGGAATTTAAGGCTGGAAAAAACATCGACAGACCTACAATGGTTAGGGTCCTGGAAGATGTATTCAGAACACTTATAAAAAAGAAATATGGTTCCGACGATAATTTTGATGTTATCGTAAACACGCAAAACGGGGACCTTGAAATGTGGAGAGTCCGGGAGATCGTACCTGATGGCGAAGTAACAGATGAAATGAGTCAAATTTCAGTATCTGAAGCTTTATCCATTGATGAGGATTACGAAGTCGGGGAAGAATGCTATGAACAACTAGGATTGGAAGATTTTGGTCGACGTGCCATTCTTGCAGCCAGGCAGACTCTCATCTCAAGGATCATGGAACTGGAAAAAGATGAGATTTTCAAACGGTATTCTGACAGGGTTGGTGAAATAGTATTGGGAGAAGTGGCGCAGGTACTAAAACGAGAATTCCTCATCATTGACGATGCGACGGGCAGTGAATTGATCCTTCCACGTGGAGAAATGATCAAGGGAGACTTCCTCAGAAAGGGAGATATTGTAAAAGGAGTGATCAAGAGGGTGGATATGAAAAACAACAATCCTGTTGTAATAATGTCCAGGACGGACAGCAGGTTCCTTGAAAAATTAATGGAACAGGAAGTGCCTGAAATTGAAGATGGATTGATAACAATTAAAAAGATTGTTCGTATACCTGGTGAAAGAGCAAAAGTTGCAGTTGAATCATATGATGACAGAATTGATCCGGTAGGAGCCTGTGTAGGAATGAAAGGATCAAGAATCCATGGCATTGTCCGGGAACTTAAAAACGAGAACATCGATATCGTCAATTTCACTAACAATTTGACGCTATTCATTCAAAGGTCACTAACACCTGCGAAGGTTTCCAATATTGATTTAAATACAGAAAAGAATACTGCGGCTGTGTTTCTAAAACCTGATCAGGTATCTTTGGCTATTGGAAAAGGAGGATCAAATATAAAACTTGCCAGCAGGCTTACAGGATTTGAAATTGATGTTTATCGTGAAGATGATGAACCAGGCCTTGAAGATGTCGATCTGGATGAATTTTCAGATGAAATCGAAGAGTGGGTTATTGATGCCCTCAAGGGAATTGGTTGTGACACTGCAAGAAGTGTACTTGATTTGAGTAAAGAAGAATTATTAAGAAGAACAGACCTTGAAGAAGAGACAATTGATAATGTGATGGGCGTTCTTGAATCAGAATTTGAAGACGATTAGTCTTCCTTAAAATGTTTATAATTATACATGTCGAAGCGCCTTGTTAAAATAGCGAAGGAATTAAATGTAGGAACCACAACGATTGTTGAGTTCCTGACCAATAATGGCTTTGAAATAGAAAACAAACCTACTTCAAAAGTCAGTGAAGACATGTATGAGGTTTTGTTAGAGGAATTTAGTAATTCAATTGCGGTAAAGGAGAAAGCGGATAAACTGGTAATTGGTTCTAGAAACCAGGAAGAAGAAGCTGAAATCAAAGCACGAAGCACAATCAAAGAAGCTGAAACAGCTGAAGTTCCTGAAGAAAAAGAAGCAGTTAAGGAAGAGGTTAAAGAAGTCGAAGAAGAAAAAGTCAAGGAAGAAAAAGAAGAGATCTTTGCTGTTGAAAAACCTAAAACAGGTCTTAAAGTTATAGGAAAGATTGAACTGGACAAACCAGAACCTAAAAAGAAGGTTGAAGAAAAGGTTGAAGAAAAGGTTGAAGAAGTTAAAGAAGAAAAGTTAGAAGAAGTTAAAGAAGAAAAATCGGAAGAAGTTTCAGAACCTGTATCAGATGATACACCACCGGACGAAAGTTCAGTTGAAGAAGAAAAAAAGGAAGAGGAAGTCGTGCGCATTGAAGCACCACAATTAAAAGGACTTAAAATTCTTGGAAAGATAAGTCCTGAGCAATATGAAAAACCCAAGAAAAAGGAGGTAGAAAAACCTGCTGAGAAAAAAGCCCAGGCCGGAGGCCAAAGAAAAGATGACGGAAAATCAAGGAGGAAAAGAAAGAGGAAGAAAGTCACAGCAGAATCGTACCTGAAAAGGGAAAAACGTGGGGGACGATCTAAAAAGGAGGAAGAAATTAAAACGGTTTCTAAGAAAGAAATCGAAGAAAAGATTAAAGCCACAATGGCGAGGATCTCAGGAGGAGGTAAAAGCAAAAGACAAAAGATTCGTAGAGATAGCAGGGTAGAAAAAAGAGAGAAGCAGGAGCTGATTGAAATGGAGAACGTAGAAACAACACTAAAGGTGACGGAGTTTATATCCGCATCCGAACTGGCTTCTCTTATGGATGTCACTGTTGCAGAAATCATCACGAAATGTATGAACCTGGGTGTCATCATTTCCATTAATCAAAGACTGGATGCAGAGATTATAGAACTTGTAGCCAGCGAATTTGATCATGAAGTTGAATTTATATCTGTTGAAGACCAGGATGACACATTTGATATAGAGGAAGATGATGACCCTGCAGATCTTGAACCAAGGGCTCCTATTGTGACAGTCATGGGACATGTGGACCACGGAAAAACATCACTTTTGGATTATATCAGAAGTGCCAATGTCGCAAGTGGAGAAGCAGGGGGTATCACCCAGCACGTTGGTGCCTATGAAGTTGAGTTGGGTAAGGGTAAGAACAAGAGTAAAATAACTTTCCTGGATACACCAGGTCACGAAGCATTTACTGCAATGCGTGCCCGTGGTGCCAAAGTAACAGATATCGTGGTTGTTATTGTCGCTGCAGATGACAAAATAATGCCTCAGACAAAAGAAGCGATCAGTCATGCTCAAGCAGCTGGCGTGCCAATTGTTTTTGCTATAAATAAAATTGATAAAGAAGGTGCAGATCCAAACAGGATCAAACAGGAACTTTCTGAAATGAACATCCTGGTTGAAGACTGGGGAGGAAAATATCAATCACAGGACATATCTGCTAAAACAGGTGATAATGTAGACCTTCTTCTTGAGAAGATCCAGCTGGAAGCAGAGATTCTTGAACTTAAAGCTAATCCAGATAAAAATGCAGTCGGAACGATAATCGAAGCATCTCTTGATAAAGGAAGAGGTTATGTTACAAAAATTCTTGTCCAGGCTGGTACTCTGAAAATTGGTGATGCAATGGTCGCTGGTGCTTATGCAGGTAAAATGAAAGCCATGTTCAATGACAAAGGAAAGAAAATCAAAAGCGCAGGTCCTTCGACCCCGGTTTTGATCCTTGGTTTGGACGGTGCACCTCAAGCCGGTGAAAAATTCAAAGTAACTGACAAAGAACAGGACGCGAAAAGTATTGCCTCCAAGCGTTCACAAATTGAAAGAGAACAAAGTAACAGGGCGAGCAAGAGAATCAGTCTCGATGAAATCGGAAGACGTCTTGCACTTGGTACTTTCAAAGAGTTGAACTTAATCGTTAAAGGAGATGTGGATGGTAGTATTGAAGCCCTTTCAGATTCCTTGATTAAATTGACCCAGGAAACCGTCCAGGTTAATGTCATTCACAAAGCAGTTGGTCAGATTGCTGAATCTGATGTTTTACTGGCTTCAGCTTCTGATGCAATCATAATCGGATTCCAGGTAAGACCTTCTGCAGGTGCCAGGAATCTCGCTGAAAAAGAAGGCGTTCAGATCAAGACCTATTCAATCATCTATGAAGCCATAGAAGAAATCAAACTGGCTATCGAAGGCATGCTTGATACGATCAAGGAAGAAAAAATCATGGGTAATATTGAAATCCGTGAAACATACAAGATCAGTAAAGTTGGAACGATTGCCGGATGTTATGTCACTGAGGGTAAAGTAAGCAAGGATTCCAAAATCAGGCTAATCAGGGAAGGTATTGTTGTATATCCTACCAAAGCTGGTGTTGCTGCAGAACTCGGTTCTTTAAAACGATATAAGGATGATGTCAAAGAAGTAAGAGCTGGGATGGAGTGTGGACTGACGATTGCCAAATTTAATGATGTTAAGCCCGGAGACATCATTGAAGCTTACGAAATTATTGAAATCAAACGTAAACTCGAATAGAACCTGATCCAAAGGTTAAGTTATTTTGTTAACACAATTTTCCGAATTAAAAGAATTACTGGAAGCCAAAGTTAAGGAGGTCAACAATCCTGACTTTATTGAATCTGATCCAATACAGATTCCCAAATCCTACAAGCTTAAACAGGATATTGAAATCAGCGCATTCTGGGTCTCTATGCTTGCATGGGGTCAACGAAAAACAATCATCAATAAAACAAGACAACTGTTCTCTTTAATGGATAATGCCCCATTTGAATTTATTGTCAATCACCAGGAGAAAGACAGGAAGCGATTCAGCGAATTTAAACATAGAACTTTTCAGTATACTGATACATTATATTTCCTTGAATTTTTACAATGGTATTATTCAAAATATGAAAGCCTGGAGGATGCATTTGCTGGCCACCAGGATATGAAATCGACACTAAGTATGTTTCATAACCAGTTTTTTCACCTGGAAAATGCACCATCAAGGACAAGAAAGCATGTTTCTACTCCAGCAAGGAATTCAAGTTGCAAAAGATTAAATATGTTTCTGCGATGGATGGTAAGATCTGATGGACATGG
>JABDPK010000104.1 GCA_013042795.1 Saprospiraceae bacterium
TGGCGGTCATATGGGACATGTCTTTAAAGATGGGCCAAAGCCTACAGGGTTAAGATATTGTATCAATTCAGTTTCGTTGGACTTTATTCCAGAAGAATAGGTCTTAGTTTAGCAGTTTATTAGTTTACGAGTTTATTCGATATTCAGGGATATGGAAAGTAATATGCATAAGTCAATATTTAGTACCGAAATTTCACCTCTAAAGCAATCTGTTGCAGGTATCGTGCTGGTACTTTTATTATCCTTGATACTCAAACTACTGATCTCCGGAAATTACATTTCAAATAATCCGACTTTCTATTGGGAAGGCTCTTTTTCAATTTTGCTGATCTATATGGTATTCACCTGTTTATGGAGTTTTTCTTTCAGTGATAAAAACAAATATATATTCCATGGTATTATTGGCTTTGTATTGCTTGCAGCTGCAGGTGGTTACATCGCACAGATATTTTCGAAATACAGTATGGATGAGGCAGGTGCTTTTAGAATGCTCTATCTCATTTTCACCATTTGTTATATCATATTTTTAGGTATCGTTAATGCCATGCGAAAGATCCTTGAGCTTGTCAAGAAACAGGATGCGAGGCTTAGAGGGGAAGTGGAAGACTAATGATGGGATGATGGACCTCCTTCGCTAAAGCTATGGCGGTTAAAAATGAATTTATGAATAGTAATAGCAGCAGTCTTAAATCAATTAATTGAAAATGAGTTTTGAGGTTCCCCTACAGGGGTTAGGGGTGAGAAGGGATTCGTTGATTGATTTATAAAATTATCGAAGCAGACCAATAATCAAGTCTCATCTTTCGATGCATCAGTACCGGAGGATAAAAGCCTTAACTCTTCAACTCTTCGACTTTTAAACTACATTCCCATACAAATCAAACGCCTCGGCATTTACAATCTCAACCATGGCAAAATCCCCGATCCGGGCAAAGTTGGAATTGGCATCGACCAGGATTTCATTGTCTACTTCCGGTGAGTCGTACTGGCTGCGACCAATGAAGTAGTCTCCTTCTTTGCGATCAAATAAGACCTTGAAAGTCTTCCCTATCTTCTGCAGGTTCTTATTAAATGAAATGTCCTGTTGGATTTCCATTAACATATTCGCTCTTTCGGATTTGACTTCATCCGGAATATTATCTTCCAGGTCATAGGCCGAGGTATCTTCTTCATGTGAATAAGTGAATACGCCAAGGCGATCAAACTGCATCTCTTTTACATAATCACATAAGACCTTGAAATCTTCTTCAGTTTCACCAGGAAAACCGACAAGCATAGTGGTTCGAAGAGCGATACCTGGATTGATCTCTTTGATTTTCCTGATAAGATCTTTTTGCTCTTGTCGTGTGATTTGCCTTTTCATAGACTTGAGGACGGGATCCGAAGCATGTTGCAAGGGAATATCAAGGTAGTTGCAAATTTTGTCATTCACTGCCATTTCTTCGATGACTTCAAGAGGAAATTTTGACGGGTAGGCATAATGCAGCCTGATCCAGTCAATGCCATCAACTTCTGACAAAGCCTTGAGCAAATCTCTTAATGCGCGTCTTTTATAAATGTCAAGGCCATAGTAAGTCAGTTCCTGTGCAATCAGGATGAGTTCCTTCACACCATCCTTTGCCAGGTTTCGGGCTTCCTTTACCAGTTGCTCAATACTTTTTGAAATATGCTTACCTCTCATCAGCGGGATGGCGCAAAATGAGCATGTCCTGTTGCAGCCTTCAGATATTTTCAGGTAGGCATAATGTCTGGGTGTACTGGTCCATCGCTCCCCTATCAACTCGTGTTTGTAATCTGCATTCAGTTTGTTAAGCAGCGCTGGTAATTCGAGTGTACCGAAATAGGCATCGACTTCCGGAATTTCCTTTTCGAGATCTGATTTATACCTTTCTGAAAGACATCCGGTCACATATAGTTTTTCAATTTGACCTTCTTTTTTCAAAGAAGCCCCTTCCAGGATCGTATCTATTGATTCCTGCTTGGCTTTATCAATAAAACCACAGGTATTGATGATCAATATATTGGCATCTTCGGAATGATTGTCATGTTCCACTTCATATGCATTGGCCTGAAGTTGGGTGACCAGGTTTTCCGAATCCACCAAGTTCTTAGAACAACCAAGAGTAATGACACTGACCTTATTTTCTTTTGCCTTTGTTTTCATGCGTGCGCAAAGATAAACCTAATTCATATGATAATGTTCTGCTTAATGATTCGTTATTTTACGATACAATAATAACTGATGAGAATTGTAATAATCCTGGTAATCATTTTCTTTTCTTCTGACGCTTATTCACAGATCGGAGTTTCTGCAAAATACCTGAATAGCAATACCAGGGGATGGAATGACTTTATAGAAAATAGTTCAGAAGGTGAAACTTTCATGCAGAACGGGATGGAATTTGGTCTCAATTATTGGTTTAGGTTAAAGAACCAACGTATAGAATTTCTTCCGGAAGTGATCTACAGTAAAAGGTCACAGGAAGAATTTCTTCCACAGCTCGACATAAATGAATCTGCCAGGATGACGACAATCGGAATCAATACCAATGTGCAGATCTATCCACTTGATTTTTATAATGACTGCAATTGTCCCACTTTTTCAAAAGACGGCAATGTCATTACCAAGGGATTTTACTGGTTGATAAGTCCCGGCATAGCACAGGTCAGCAAAGAATTAATGTATTTGAACTCCGATATTGGCGGAGGCGAAATTGAAACCCTTGAGTCTTCAAGCAGGATTATAACACATATCGGCATCGGCGCAGGTCTTGATATCGGAATTGCTGATTTATTTACAATTTCTCCTTTTGCAGTATATGACCTGTCCTTTGGTCATCAATGGAATGAACTTGCAGAGCCACTGGCAAGCACAGGGACCAATGAATTAGATACAAATATATCAAGTCTGAATTTCGGTCTCAGGCTCATGTTCAGACCTGATTATGTGAAGCAAAACAGGGGTTTCAGGAGGTAGGCTTTCTATTTTGGTTTATCAACCTGCTGTATCTTTATTTAGCCACTTCTTCAAAGTATTGAGCCAGAGTTTTGGTAGGTAGTAGGAGTTTATCTTTCTTTTATGCCTTTGTGTAGATGCTTCGCTGGAGAAAGGCGTCAAATTATTGATGTCTGGAAGTAATTTATCCGCCTTCGCTGAAGCTTCGGCGGATGGGAAGTGACTGATTAAACTCAGGTCGGAGAATGATATAGATTGTTTTTCATTCAATGTGATTTTACTTTCTTTATACCAATCTTAAGTTAATAACATTCATGTCATCAAATTCAAATCAGTCCCTGCCGCTTAATTTCGGTTCTGCGATCAAAATTTTAGGCCTTTCCCTGTTTAGTGCCGTCCTTATTCAAAACCTGTATGATTGGACCTCATTTGGTGGTTCCATGATATGGCTCTTTTACCTGGGAATGCTCTTACTGGCCTTAATCAGCCTTTACTTCCTTTTAAGACCTCTCAATGAGATAATCCATACACCATATTTTGCGATCACCTCTTTACTCACAGTTGCACTAGCTACAGCTTTTGGGACAGTGGTCAGCCAGGTCCATACACCGGCTGAATTTGCAGAAAGGTATGGCAGTATGAGCAAATTTCTTTCATTCATGCAAATGGATGACCTGTTTCATTCCTGGTGGTATGTACTATTGTTTGTGCTGATGACAATTAGTCTTGTAAAGATCAGCTATTACAGGAGACCTGGTATTAAAAACCTTGGATTTCATCTTGCCCACCTGGGACCAGTCGTTATCCTCTTAGGTTTCTGGCTGGACTTTTATAGTGGGTTCAGGGGATTAATCCAGTTACAGAAAGGAATAGAAACAGATCATGTATGGGTATATAAGCCTAACACAAATAAAGTTAAGGACAGCCTAAAGCTTGATTTCAATGTTCGGCTCGACAATTTTTCAATGGAAAAATTTTCACCGGATTACAGGATACAGATTTGGGAAAATGACAGGATAGAAAGAGAAGTCAGAACACCTGATGGTAATGTGACGAAAAGAATGGACGCCAAGGCATTGGCTTCGATCGAACCTGTGGTCAATAAAACCAGCAGGATATATAATTCTGATATCAGTTTTACGATCAAGGAGTTCTACCCTAACTTTTACCTGGAATACAGTTACCCGGAGAATACTGATACGCTTGATCCCAAAGCACCAGGCATTTTATTCGAATTGTCAAACCCACATGGGCAGGACCTCGTACATCTGCAATCTTATGTCATGGGTAGAGATCGTATAAGTGACCCTATTCTGAGTGTTGGGTTCGAGTTTTACTGGACATTCCCGGAAGATATACAAACCAAATTGAACAATCCCGGACTTGATCCGGAATGGTACAGCAAAACCAGGATCCTGTTTGAAGGAGCTTCCAATAAAATTGTAGAATTGTTCAAAGGAAATACCACAGAAAGAGAAGCTTTAGCCGGAAATGATTTTCAAATTCCAGGTAAAAGCAAGAGTGGATACAAGGTCATCCAGATTTACCCGGATGCAGCTTACCTTGAATCCAAGCCTTCTTCAAGAAATGATATCCAGGATAACCCTGTCGCAAGGCTGGAAGTCAATCGGGAAACCTGGGAAGAACCAAAAAACGCTTTCCTATTTCCTTCGGACAAAGGAGCCGGCGGACATTTCAATATTCCGGATTCGCCATTTTTTCTGGCTTTGGAATCTATAAAACATAAGGAAACCAAGTATTGGAAAAGTGATGTTTCTCTCCTTTCCAAAGCCGGTGAAACATTGAAAAAAAGATCTATAAAAGTAAACGAACCGATTTATCATGATGGTTATCGTCTTTACCAGACTGATTATAATCCTGATAATCCAAATTACTCCGGGATAGGTATCAGCTATACACCTGGACTATATATTATTTATGCTGGATTCTATATCCTGGTAGCCGGCGTGTTTATGTTATTCTATTTTAAAAGTAAAAATCAGAAGTCATGATAGAAAGTCTGTTTTATACTTCATTCCTTTACAAAATGACCTTCCTGCTATATGGCTTAGCATTGCTGGGATATATCATTGGTCTTTTTAACAAGAAGAAAATTTTCGGAATGATCCCATTGTTCCTGTTTTACATTGCTTTTTTCGCTTGTAGCTGGATGATCATTGACAGATGGATTGAAGCCGGTCGACCACCTTTCAAGACTTTTTATGAATCTCTGATCTTTGCGGTATGGACAATCTCACTGGTTAGCCTGGCTATTGAAACAAGATTCAAGATCCGGCTGATTGGATTACTCTCTATACTGAGTGTCATTTTCATTTTTGTTTACGCCCTGACAAAAAGAGATATTGAAATCATTGCATTGCCTCCTGCATTGCAGACCTGGTTGTTCATACCACATGTCATTTCCTACTTCCTGGCATACGGCGCATTGGTAGTTTCAGGTCTTGCGGCCATACTACATCTCGTTTATCCCCAAGGCATGAAAGCACATCATACAATGGGTGTCAATGCACATATTGACTTCAGTGATTTCACTTATGAGATTACAAAATTCGGATACCTTTTTCTTACTGCAGGATTGCTTCTTGGAGCATGGTGGGGACAGGTGGCATGGTCCAATTATTGGGGATGGGACCCTAAGGAAAACTGGGCATTTATCACATGGCTCATCTTTTCAGCATACCTGCATTTCAGGAATTTGGAAAGTTATAGCAAGCGAAAATTGTCATGGGTGGTTATTATAGGTGTGCTTGCTATCATTTTCACTTACCTGGGAATGGATTATTTACCGACAGCCGAAGACAGCTTGCATGTATATTCGGGTTGACATGATCCATATTTGACTGGTTTACAAACAGTTAAGCAACACTATTTTAAAAAATATTTTTTGATGATCCATGTCATATTTGACATTGATTATTATCAGTTTTTGGAGTTGTTTTCTGCTATAACTTTTGTCACAGAAATGTAAAACAAAGGTTTTATCGCTTATCTCACAAACAACTTACTATCATGAAAAATTTTCTGCTTTCAGTACTTAGCTTCATGATGTTTACCGTATGTTTTGTACAACTCAACGCACAGACATACGTCACTTCACAAGCATGTATGGCTTGCCACCCTGATCATTTTTCAGACTGGCAGGCATCTGGTCACCCCTACAAATTTACGATCACTCCGGGAGATTCGGAACCGACTTATCCTGCTGAAGCAGTTAACTTCCAGGATGAGTGGATCAGTAATCTTGGGGACGGTTCTCATACATGGAACGATGTGGCTGGTGTGATTGGAGGTTATGGATGGAAAACAAGGTTTGTAGGAACTGATGGACATATCATTGGTACTGCAGGAAGCTCGTTTGCTGATGCAGGTGGCGGACATAACCAGATTAATTTTTATGGCGGAGAAAACCATGGATGGGCTGATTATAATGCCGGTAATACCAAAATATATAATTACAGTTGTTTCAAATGCCACACAACAGGTGGTGATACTGAAGGAACCTGGTTGGCAGGCGTTGAAGGCTTGGGAACATTCAGTGAAGGTGGAATAGGCTGTGAAGCCTGTCATGGTCCAGGTAGTGATCATGTTGCTAACCCGACAAAAGATAATATCGACCTTGTATATGAACAAGTCCACCTGGATAACAGTCTTGGCGGACTATCAGTTGATGGTGTTGTTCAGATGCCGGATCCTGAAGGTAATGATGTTAACTTCATGTGCGGTACTTGCCATAACAGGAGTTATACCGACCCGATCAATGCAAGTGGTGGTTTTATAAGACACCATGAACAATGGGATGAATTCATTGCTACGAAACATGCAGAAGCAGGTTTCAGTTGTACTACTTGTCACGACCCTCATAAACGTGTCATATGGGATGGTGAAGGCATTAAGAGAACTTGCGAACAATGCCACCCGGATCACAGTGCGATGGTAAATCACTCGCCGGCAGCGACATGTGTCGATTGTCATATGCCGTATGCTGCTAAATCAGGTACCAAAATCGGTGAAAGTGGATATCGGGGCGATGTCAGATCTCACTTGATGACAATCATCCCAACTACAGAATCAATGTTTACTGAAGATGGATCTGCTGTCAAAGATGATGATGATCGATCTGCAGCACTTAGTCCGGCCTTTGCATGTCTTGGATGTCACAATGATGATCCAAATGATGACATTCCGGATCAAACGCTTGAACATGCCGCATTTGCAGCTGCCAATATGCACGCTGAAAAAACTTATGTGACTTCAGAGCTTTGTTCCAACTGTCATAAAGATCACTATGATGACTGGGCAGATTCAGGTCACCCATATAAATTCACTATAACTGATGGTGACATGGGTCCTACCTATCCTGATGAAGCCATCAACTTCCAGGATACATGGTTGGAAAATCTTGGTGATGGTTCTCATACTTGGGAAGATATTGCCGGTGTCATCGGAGGATATGGATGGAAAACAAGATTTGTTGGAACTGATGGTCATATAATCGGAACCGCTGGCAGTTCATTTGATGATGCAGGAGGCGGAAATAACCAGATCAATTTCTTCGGTGGAGAAAATCATGGTTGGGTGGATTACAATGCCGGTAATACCAAAATATACAACTATGGCTGTTTTAAATGTCATACAACTGGTGGAGATACACTTGGCACATGGTTACCTGGAGTTGAAGGTCTTGGAACATTCAGCGAAGGAGGAGTCGGGTGTGAATCATGTCACGGACCTGGTAACGAACACGTTATCAATCCTACCAAAGACAATATTGATATAGTATACGAGCAAGCACACCTTGACAACAGTCTTGGTGGATTATCCATTGACGGTGTCGTTCAGATGCCAGACCCGGAAGGAGATGATGTGAATTTCATGTGTGGTACATGCCACAACAGGAGTTACACTGATCCGATCAATTCCAGCGGAGGATTTATCAGGCACCATGAACAATGGGACGAATTCGTTGCAACTAAACATTCAGAAGTAGGTTTCAGTTGTACCACTTGTCACGACCCACACAAACGTGTAATATGGGATGGTGAAGGCATTAGCAGAACTTGTGAACAATGTCACCCAAATCATAGCGAGGTATTGAATCACTCTCCTGCTGCGACCTGTGTCGATTGTCATATGCCATTTGCAGCAAAATCAGGTACAACAAGAGGACAAAGTGGCTTTAAAGGTGATGTCAGATCTCACTTGATGGCGATCAATCCAAATACAGAATCCATGTTCACAGAAGATGGTTCTGCAGTGAAGGATGATGATGAGCGATCAGCTGCATTAAGCCCGGCATATGCCTGCCTTGGATGTCACAATGATGATCCTGATGATGATATTCCGGATCAAACACTTGAACACGCAGCCTTTGCCGCAGCAAATATGCACGTTGAAAAAACTTATGTGACATCAGAATTATGTTCTAATTGTCACAAAGACCATTACGATAACTGGAAAGATTCCGGTCACCCATACAAATTTACTATCACCGATGGTGACATGGGACCAACTTATCCTGATGAAGCCATCAACTTCCAGGATACATGGCTTGAAAACCTTGGAGATGGATCTCATACCTGGGAAGACATTGCTGGTGTGATTGGAGGTTATGGATGGAAAACAAGATTCGTTGGTACAGATGGTCATATCATTGGTACTGCAGGCAGCTCATTTGATGATGCCGGAGGAGGTAACAACCAGATCAATTTCTTCGGTGGAGAAAATCATGGCTGGGTAGATTACAACGCAGGAAATACCAAGATTTATAACTACAGTTGTTTCAAATGTCATACGACTGGTGGAGACACACTAGGTACATGGTTGCCAGGTGTTGAAGGTCTGGGTACCTTCAGTGAAGGTGGTATCGGATGTGAATCCTGCCACGGACCAGGTAATGAACACGTTATAAATCCTTCCAAGGACAATATAGATGTGGTGTATGAACAAGTGCATCTAGACAACAGTCTTGGCGGATTGTCAATTGACGGTGTCGTTCAGATGCCGGATCCTGAAGGAGATGATGTCAACTTTATGTGTGGTACTTGTCACAACAGGAGCTATACAGATCCAATCAATGCCAGTGGAGGTTTCGTAAGACACCACGAGCAGTGGGATGAATTCGTTGCTACACCGCATTTCGCAGGTGGTATGGATTGTTCTACTTGTCACGATCCACATAAACGCGTCATCTGGGATGGTGATGGAATAACACGGACTTGTGAACAATGCCACCCGGATCAGGCAGAAACATTGCAACACGCTCCGGGCGTCACATGTATTGACTGTCATATGCCTTATGCTGCCAAATCGGGAACTACAAGAGGATTAAGCGGATTTGTAGGAGATGTCAGATCACATATCATGACGATTACTCCTGATACAGCATCCATGTTCACTGCAGACGGTTCTGCGGTCAGGGATGATGAAATGCGTCCGGCTTCATTAAGCCCGGCATATTCATGCCTCGGTTGTCATAATAATGATCCGAATGACAATATACCTGATAAAACATTGGAAGATGCGGCAGCCAAGTCCATTGGAATTCACATGAAGACTTCAGTAGCTGACATACTTAAAGATCAGTTGAACCTGAGGGTATATCCTAACCCATTCGTGGACAGGATTACAATTGAATATACATTGAACAATACTGAGGATGTTAATATCAGCATCGTAGATGTGACCGGTAAGGTTGTGAGTACTATCAACAGCGGTCGTCAGACTTCAGGTACTCACCAGGTCTATTGGTCAGGTCTTGATAATGCGGGAGCAAAAGTTCAGTCCGGTGTTTACTTTGTAGACATCCAGCTTGATAATGCTTCAACAGTTCATAAGATCATTATGCTGAGATAAGAAGTTTATTGCAATGGTATTTTAAGCATAGGTCTTAAAAGAATCCCATTAACAGAATGAATTGAAGGACCCGGCCTCGGGTCCTTCTTTTTATTTATAACAACTATTTGATAAAGTATGATTCAAGAACTATGATACTTATTAATTTAATGCCATAAACAAACAGGAATTATGAAATTATTAGGTATTGACGTAGGGGGATCAGGTATAAAAGGTACTATTGTTGATAGTAAAACTGGTGAATTACTAACAGAAAGACATCGCATTCCTACCCCATCACCTTCAACACCAGCTAATGTTGCAAAAACAATAAAAAATCTGGTAGAGCATTTCGATTATAATGGAGTCGTAGGGTGTGGCTTTCCTACCGTAATGGTCGAAGGTAGATCTTTGACCTTTGGAAATATTCACCCTGACTGGAAGGGAACAAATGTTCGAAAACTCCTTAAGAAAACCACTGGTCTTGATTTTGTCATCATGAATGATGCTGATATTGCAGGGTTTGCAGAATTGAAGTTTGGGGAAGCTAAAGGCAAAAAAGGGATGGTCGTTATCCTGACAATTGGTACTGGCATCGGTTCTGGTGTTTTTTATAACGGAGAACTTGTACCTAATATTGAAATGGGCAGGCTTCTTGGCCCGGATGAAAAACCATTTGAATACTGGACTGGTGACAAAGCCAGGAAAGACCAAAAACTGGAATGGCCGGAATGGGGAAAAAGATTCAATTATTTCCTGGAACATATTAAACGGACATTTACACCAGACCATTTTATTCTTGGTGGTGGAGCAAGTAATAAATTTGACCTTTACAAAGATCAAATCACAGTTGATATACCAATCTCACTCGCTAAATTCAGGAATAATGCCGGAATTGTAGGCGCCGCCATTGCTGCCAGGAAATATGTGAAATCGAAGAAATAGAGACAAGTGCCAGGATATTAAATGCATCAGGACGATCGGAACTCAGCCGGATTTATGCTTTCACAATAGGATAATTATGATTTGTTTTAACTTAAAGGCATAAAACATTTTGCCATAACAATGGACAGTCATAACGAAGATTCAATAAGCCTAAATAAGTTTATAAGCAGCCGTGGCATTTGTTCCAGGAGAGAAGCCGACAAACTTATTCAAAGTGGAAAAGTGACTATCAACGGCAAGATAGCCAGCCTCGGAAACAGAGTAATTCAAGGAGACCATGTAAAAGTCAATGGCAAACTGATCAAACCGAAGCCAAAACCAGTCTATATACTTCTTAATAAACCGGTAGGACTGGTAAGTACTACTGATAAACGTGAATCCCGAAACATCGTAGACTTTATAAACTATCCACAAAGACTATTTCCAGTGGGTCGCCTGGATGCAGCTTCGCAGGGACTGATCCTTTTGACAAATGATGGTGATATTGTCAATAAAATATTAAGGGCAGGTAACAATCACGAAAAAGAATATATTGTCACGGTCAATAAAAAAATCAACCAGGATTTCCTTAAACGAATGTCCGGTGGAGTGAGAATCCTGGGACAACTTACCAAGAAATGTAAAGTCAGGTATGTGAATGATCGTACATTCAGAATTATCCTTGTACAAGGTCTGAACAGGCAGATTCGCAGAATGTGTGAAGCTCTCGGATACAAGGTGTCAAGCCTCAACAGGATTAGAATTATGAACCTGAAAACCTCGAAACTAAAACCAGGACAATGGAGAAAACTGACGCCCGATGAACTAAAGGGTCTCAATCTAATGGTTGTCAATTCCACGAAAACCGAAGAAGGATCACGCTATAAAGGCAAGAAGAGCACAAAACACAGGAAGAAATAAATTCCAGGAAACTGAAGCATCAATTTGAAGTAGTTGACGTGTGATTTAAATCACACGTCAGATGTATTCTAGAAACTTCACTATACCCGACGTATGGTATACACCATACGTCTCATCCATCAATGAAAACATCCGCAGGTTTTCACGACGTGTGGTTTAAACC
>JABDPK010000109.1 GCA_013042795.1 Saprospiraceae bacterium
CACGGCGTTGAATCCGGATTCACTATGACAACTGGCACAGTTCCCAGGAATTTGATTCCTGTGAGGATCTATGTGACATGATTTGCAATCTTGAAATTCTGTACCGGAAAAAAGCTGGAAGGAAACGCCGTTTCTGCTCGTTTTTTCATGGCATTTCTTACATTCAACATCTTCGTGTTGTCCTTTCAGTGGATATTCCGTAAGACTATGATCAAACCCGGGAGCTGGTCTGAATTTTTCAAAGTCATGGCATGCAAGGCAATCATTTGAAAGCGTACCCTGATGAAAATCCGAATGACAGGACAGACAGTCTTCCTGTAAGCCAAGAAACGTATCTTCTCTTTTCTTAAGATCGGGTTGAGTTATATTATCAGCGACATGACAAGCACGGCATTCTATCCTTCCATGAGATCCTAAAAGAGAATAACCTGTAAGTTCATGATCAAAATTATCCACATCAAAGCGAACCATTTCGAAATTAAGTCCGTGGTGATCACTATGACAATCTATGCATTCTTTTGATTTGACTTCTGAGGACGCATGGTAGCCACGATTGGTATTTACAAGAGACTGAATAAATGAATGACACTCCAGGCATTTGGCTTCTGCAACCTTTTTTCCCAATTCATGACATTGGGTGCAATTAGTTATACCTTCCAGGTGCGAATGAGATTCTGCCAGTTTACCTGGAGATAATTGCGCCGTGCTTTGAAAATAGCACAGCACCAGGATCAAACAATATTTTACTTTACGAATCAAAATGTCATTTATGTTCTTTCAGGACATACCCGAATCGTTTGGTGATCTCTACACCTGCATTTTGTAAAAACTTTGTAGGCAATTCACCTCCAGCGAATATGTAAATTTTATCATTTTCAATAGTCATGGTTTCCCCTGTTTCTGAAGATTCGATAACCGCATGTTTTTCATCAATTTTTACCACATTGGTATTGTACAGAACTTTTATCGAACCATCTTCGATGCTCACTTTGATACGCTCCCTGTTCTTGGGTTTGATCCTAGCAAACTTGTCTTTACGATAGGAAAGAATTACTTCATTCGTATCGGCAAGCAACATAGCTGATTCGACTGCAGAATCCCCACCACCAACCACAACGATTTTCTTTCCTGTTATCAACTCAGGTTCCAGCAATCGATATGCGACTTTCTCTGAATCTTCTCCGGGCACATTCAGTTTCCTTGGCGTTCCTCTTCTTCCAATTGCAAGGAGCACGGCATTTGAAATAAATTCCTCGCCATTAGATGTTATGGTTTTAAATCTTCCATCTTCAATAGGAAGAATTCTATCCACTTTTGTATGCTCCTGTATTATCAGCTTGTTTTCAGAGATCACTTTATTCCAAAGTGTTAATAATTCTCCCTTGGATGTGTCATATAGTTTGACTTTTCCATGCAGTGGCAGATCCATTGGAGAAGTCATCACTATTTTGTCTCTCGGAAAAGTGAATACCGTACCTCCAAGTGAATCCTGCTCAAGAGTTATTGCATTTAACTTATGTTTCCTGGCAGTCAGACTGGCGGAGATACCTGCAGGTCCAGCTCCAATAATGACAACATCCAGGATGTCATCCTTATTTTGTGGAAGACTCTTAATAATGTTCTCCATGGCCTGTTGCCCTTGTTCGACACTATTCTTGATTAATCCCATACCTCCTAGCTCCCCAGCAATAAAAATGCCACGGATATTAGTTTCAAAATTTTGATTGACATGAGGTAAATCCACACCTCGTTTCTCTGTACCAATTCTTAAAGAAATAGCCTCGACCGGGCATGCATGAAAACAAGCACCATGACCCACACAATTACTTGCATTGATCACTGTGGCCTGCCCGTTGACAATGCCAAGAATATCTTTTTCAGGACAATCAGCGACACACGCAGCACTCCCTATACAAGTATTCAAATCGATATAGGGATGCAGGGAAACAGGTTCAAAAAGACCGTCTTCCTTGGCTTGTGCAACTTTCAATTCAACCTTTTTGGAATCCTTATTGACCTTTCTCAGGTAGAAGTAAATGACAACAGCACACAATAGAAAAACAGCACCATATATAATCAATTGTTCAATCCACATATCAGAATATCCATTTATATCCAAAAGCAAGCGTGACAACAACATGTATAACAACGATGATCAGCATAATTAGCGCAAAAGGTAAATGAGCAACATGCCAGTATTTGAAAAGCTTTTGCATCGTTTGAAGACGCGCAATTCTATTTGATAATGATATTTCCTGCCTGACCGCCTTGATGATGATCTTTCTTTTCGACTTGACCAATCCGGTAGTTTTCAGGAATCTGCCAATTTCTTTAACTCTTTTATGGTCTATCAGGTATTTGGCTACAATGCCCTTTTGTTCCCCTGAACTATCAGTGGCTGTATTAATAAGTTGTTCAAGATCATCCGGAACCTGGTTTTGACCTTTTAGTAATTCCAATGGGTCGGATTTCATCTTTTGAACTTCCTGCAAACTCAGTTCACGTCCTTCAATCGTTCTTGGAATCTGAATATAAATAAACCTGCCGATCACGCCGCTCAATACGACTGCAACCATACTCCAGAAGGCCACTGAAACTATGCCTCCAAATTTAAAAGCAGTATGAAACAGGATTAATATCGGACCCATGGTACATAGAAAAATATGAAATTCCAGCAAGTGTTTGAGACGAATCAATTTTGAAAGAAAATTATATCTCTTCCTCAGGATATAAATACTGACACCAAATAAAATCATGAATGTTCCGATTATTCCAAGTCCATGACCATATAAGCCACTAGGCTTGAACCAATCATGCCTTGGATGATAAAATCTTTCCTCCAGAGAGGTTTGATAATAGGAATACCCTGAATAAGAAAGGTATATTGTTACTACGATAACAATAAGGACCATGGTCCAAACATATAATCTGTGAGTGGTTTTATTCATTTGAAATTAGGGAAACATGAATTAACAATAATATATACCTGCACTTGAATTTAAGATTTACAGGTAATTATTAATTGTAAAAAAACTTATAAGGGAAAGACTTTGAGATTTAACGATTTTCATTTGCCAATTCGTATAAGAAGGTCTAATTCTAAAAAACAGTAAGGACAACATAGGACATCACACTACAGATAATAGCTGTCAGAAAAATGGTATATGCAAAACCAAGCAAAGCATATTTCCTTTCCAGGACCAATCCATTGTAATACATGTTTTTAATCATATGATCATATATGGTATCCCTGGACTCCATCACTTCATACATCTCCTCTTTGTACTGATCAAGCGTCTTCCTGTAATAGTTGTGAAAGAATAAAACACTCTTGTCTTTGGATTTGGATCGGACAATTTTTGGCTTTAAGGCCAGGATCGCACAAATGACTGAAACACTGCAAAATACCAGCAATATTCCCAATGGAATGACGAATTCAAGTCGTTCGAGGAGTGGAGAATCTGTTAATGAAAACCCGGAACTGAAAAGAGCTATGATTAAAAAAATCAATGCTGCACAAATCGCAGTAATCATGTTTGCCTTATTGTCTGCAATAGCAATCAGCTGGATTTGCTTTTTAGTAGACGTATCCAGCATCATTTCTGCACTAGGATCCAGCGATTTTACTATAATTTCTTCCTGCTTATCACTCATGGTTATGGTTTTATATCAAGATAGTCAAAATGAATTATTTGAAATAATAATCTGACTTCAATCATCATCATGGACAATTATCTCGTCTTTCCTGATATGGAATGCGACCTGCGTAATTATAACAACAATCGCCAAGGATACAATCGCCTGAACCCACATTCCCTTAATAAATGGAAGGAATAAAAAGTAGTCATAGTATCCATGCGCAAGAGTCGCAAAAAACAAAGCGATGATGCTATATAAGTTAGCACTGGACCTGAAAACTTTGGCTTCCCCTATAAAAAATCCCATTATAATAGCGAAGGTTGCATGTGCTGGAACAGCAGTGAACATTCTTACAATGGCGGTTCCTGCGCCACCGTTGATCACATACAGGATATTCTCGGCAGTAGCGAATCCCATTCCAATCATAACCGAATAGACTATTCCATCAAAAGGCTGGGTAAAACTTTTACTCCTGAAAAGTATTCCTCGAAGAAACAGGAATTTGGCAGCCTCCTCTACAAATCCGACAAATATCACGGCCCTGATCATCTGGTGAGCTATATTCTCATCGTCAATTTTTGCATAGGTATGCAGTAAGTACCCTATTCCAAGTGCGATAAAAAAACTGAGTACACCATAAAAAGCTGCCTGTAACAAGATAGGCAAGGGCTCCGGTTCTTCTATGTCTTTGTAGTATACAAATAGTGCAATTGCAACTCCAGGGACAATAGCCATGATCAACAAGAAAATCATTTCCATTTTGATGCAATTTTAGTAACAGGAAATAAAAATATGTTTCATTATTAATGTAACAATTTAAGTGAGATCATCCATTCATTATATGATCCTGGCCCATCCAGATCCCAGGCCCTGGCATATCCAACAGATAAAGTGGAAGGCAATAATGAAAATGTTACCATCCTGAGATCAATCTGTGCACCAAGGTTCGCTATCTTATCATCTGGTAATTCAATACTGTCTGTAAATAAGACGGATGTAAACACTGTCGGCTGTATCCAGTTTGCAAAAAAGTTAAATCCACCAAGTTTTCTGAATCTCAAAGGAGGAATTACAAATTCGGCCATACTTTTCGCGAAGGTCTTTGCAATTATTATCCGATCTGCTGAAAAGGATATTCCCGGCAATGAAAAAGGAGTTCTGTACTGTCTTGTGGCCTGGTAATCGACATAGTTATTTCCGAAGGCGCCAAAGCCAAACCTGGTAAATGGATTGAAGGTTTCACTGAATGAACTACCTACTGAATTCCTGATCCACAATGAAAAGTGACGACCTGGCAACTGCATTCCTACATCAAATGATCCTATAACCCGAGGATAAAATTTCTTTGCCGAATATGCTCCTGATACATACAGCGATGTTCTGATCCCTTTTTCAGCATCTACAGCTCCCAGGGATGCCCTTGCTGTGCTATAATTAATGGATGTACTGAGGTTTATAAAGAGGTTCTTGTCAAATCCGGCTAACAATATTTGTTGATATTCCGGTGATTGATCAAGACCGTAGAATCCACTGATCCCAAATCTGAGTGATGCCGTATTTGGTGGATCATAAAGTAACCTCTTGTCATAATTGACTCCAAGCTTTAACCCTTTACGTGAACTTTGGGAAGGACCAAATAAATCATGAAAGGCCGCTTCATTGAAACCACCATGAATATTGAATTGTCCGAAATTATAGTCAAAATTGAAATGGATCAATTCTTCATCTTCCAGTTCAACGAAGTCTTCTGCCCTGTCTTCAAGCAGCCCATTTGTCCAGGCTCTCGGAGTATATGATAATGACATATCCAGGGATTTGAACCTGAAAGGATCCGAAATCTGCATCCTGTATCCTACCCCAACATTGTTTTTGTATCCTACAACAACCGGGTATGCATAATTAACCTGCATCTCCTTGCCTGCTATATACTTATCCTTCTTGGTGATAAGTTTTTCCATATCTACATCTGCCTTACCTGGAATCGGAATCTGCCAGTCAATTAATTCAGGATATTTTTCTACAGTGATATTACCCAGGAAATCTATATTCGACAAGTTATCAACTGTTGTGTTTGGAATATATACAGGCTGAAAACCATCACTTGTAAAATTGAATGCAAACAATCTGTCATCATCTATATATACAGGTCTGAATAATCCTGTCAAACTGTTACTGACTGCTGAAATTTCCTTACTCTCAACATGTATTCTGAAGATATTACTCACTCCAGTATAGTAGGACGATCCAAATAAATATTCACCATCCGGTGTGAATCTGAATGACTGGGGGGATGCCACAGAAAAATTAAACAATGTATCAGGTTGAAATTCACCATTATCCAAATCTTCCATCTTATATAATAATAGAGACTGGCTCCCTTGAAGATCAGTAACAGCTGCAGACAGGTACTTTCCGTCAGGAGACACATCGATGTCAAATGCATCATGTCCATAAGGATATGTATACACCTGATCCCAATCACCATAAGGTGTTAAAATTTTATCGTCTTTTGGCTTCTGATCTATCCTTGTAATGGTTGAAAATCCATTAAGGTGTTTTATGCCCCAGATAGATTTATCAGACTGGTCAAAAGCAAGATCTCCTGTCCTGACATCTTTTTGCAGTAATGTTTTTGTATTTGTCTTAATATCCAATTCATTCAGGTCACGCCATTTATCATTATCCGTTGTGAAGTATAGTTTTTCTGCCTCAGCATCATATGTCATGGAACTCACATAAAACAGTGCAGCACCTTTGACATCGATCAGACTTTTGAGTTTGCCGGTTGAGAGATCAAGAGAGGCAATATGTGGCACTTTACCTGGGTTATTCACAGCTACATAAATACAGTTTCTCTTTTCATCATGAAAAGCATAGGAAACGGATCCAATGGCTTCTTCGGTAATCGGTGTATATTCTGTAACAGGATGTTGCTTGAGATTATTAATATTATTTGTTTGCCACTCCCTTTCGAATGTCAGCCATTCATCCCACTCTTTTGTGATTTTCTTACCGAAAACTTTCTTGAATTGCCCGGAGAAAAATGCCCTGCTTCCATTATTTCTTTTGACCCAATCTATGATTTTATCAGGACCGTATTTATAGGCCAGGTGACCATAGAATCTTGTTCCATACAAATAAGAGTTCGTCCTCCCCTGGAAATCAGAAGTGACGCCTTCGGATTCAAGGCCTTGTGCACTATAAATATGTGCATCTTCAAGAATCCTTGTTCGAAAGACCATTTCATCATAACTGCCTAAAGCAAGACCAAGTCCTCCACTCATCCATGTTTCAATATAGGATGCAATTCCTTCATGATACCAGCGCGGAGAATATCGTCTCGGGTTTGTCAGATAACTATAAAACATAGAGACAGGATCCGATGCGGACGGGTCGACCTTTCCCATGAAAAAGTTTCTGAAAAAACGATCGGACCGGTTGGCATTGTCAAGTGCTACAACATGAACCAATTCATGGTTCATCATCGTAAATACTCTCTCGCCTGCCGGGCTGGTTTCAAAAGCATAACTAAAAGGGGACAATCCCATGCTTATGGCATTTTGAGGAACAGCAGTCGCACCTGCATTACCATAATCACCAAAATCCTGGATAAGCAAAGAAATTTTTTCCGAAGGTTCATAATCGAATAATTCCTTATGGAACTGTAGAGCGCTATGAAAACAACGACCGGCATGTGAAAGAATATAATTATGCCCAAAGTCATATGTCACGAGACTCATTTCCTCGGTCTCAATCATATCTAGTTGACTATGCAGGGTACCCAGAGGAGTAATAAATACTGCAATTGTTATAAACTGAACAAGGGTGTATATGAAAGATTTCATCATGGATGGGATTGTATAAAAATAAGCTAAGAGAGGAACTAATTATTATTCCTCTTTTAGCTTATAATTTATGTGTGAAGAATTATTTTATTCTGTCCTCAAGTGCTGTAAACTGATCGGTAATGATCAGGTCGGTAAAAGTTTGATTTCGCATAAGCGAAGTAAACGTTTCAGGATTATCTTGCATCATATCCTGGAATCTGTCGTCTTCTGTAAACTGTTGGAATCCTTCAGATTTTGCCAGCTTGACCCATTCAGGATTTGCTAGGACTTTCCCGCACCTGGGGTTCTCTGCACAGCTTTTGAATTTATCACTGGATAAAACAGAAACAAGATCACCTTCAGCAGCCAGTTTTGAAAAACTGGCATTCTTGGCCAGTTCAGAAAAAGCAGGTGAGGAGAACACTTCAATAGCATGTGGGTTATCTCTCATTGTAGCCATCAGGTTTTCGTCTTTCATTAAATCTTTAAATTCACTGGAATTAACGAATCCTGAAAATGCATTGAAATTGTCATCATCGGTAACTTGCCTGAAAGCATCTGATTTCATTAATTTCTGGAAATTGGCACTGGAAGACAATTCCTTGATCTGAACATCATC
>JABDPK010000115.1 GCA_013042795.1 Saprospiraceae bacterium
ATCATGAACCAGGTGATGCTTACCCGTACTTCGTATGGACCATATGCCAGGGCAATGGTTCGAATTTGTAAAGAAGAAAGCTTCCCCCAAAGACAAGGATATGAAATCCTGCTTACCCTCTGCAGGGGTACAGCACATCAAAAAGCGATGGCCCAGGATTCCCTGAACAGGTGGTGGTGGCCATCATTGATGATGTTTGGTCCACGCGATACAGATTCCAAGCATACTGCCCAGTCCATGAAATGGAAAATCAAACGAAAAACAAACGACGAACTCCGGCAGCAATTTGTTGACCAGACTGTTCCCCAGGCAGAATTCCTGGGTTTGACGGTTCCTGACCCGGATCTTAAATGGAACGATGACCGTGGCCACTACGACTTCGGTGAAATCGACTGGAGTGAATTCTGGAATGTTGTGAAAGGGCATGGCCCATGTAATAAAGAACGATTGGATGCAAGACGCGCAGCACATGAAGAAGGTGCCTGGGTAAGAGAAGCGGCTATGGTGTATGCGGAGAAGAAAGCAGAACGGAGGAGTAGGCAGGCTGGATAGGGGGGTTGTGGTGTGCGGTTTGCGGGTTGCGGGTTCCCGCCTTCGTTAAAACTTCGGCGAGGGGGGCGGAGTTTAAGAGTTTAAGAGTTTAAGAGTTTAAGAGTTTAAGAGTTTAAGAGTTTAAGAGACAATCAATCATTTAATATAGAGTTCCATTAGTATGAAAAAACATTCAGAAAGTTTTACTGAATTGGTTTTGTGGCAGAAAGCAAGATCGTTCAGAAACATTATATATGAATTATGTAAAACCTTTCCTAAAGAGGAAAAGTACAGGCTTTCAGATCAATTAATAAGAAGCTCAAGATCAATAACAGCAAATATTGCTGAAGGTCACGGAAGGTACCATTTTCAGGAAAACATTCAATTCTGCCGGGTGGCCAGAGGTTCAATAACAGAAAGCATTGATCACCTTATTTGTGCTCTTGATTGTAAGTTTATTTCAACTGAAGAGTTCGTGGAATTTGAAAACCTGGGAATTGAAATTAAGAAAATGATAAACGGTTATATAAAATATTTATTACGGAGTAAAAAAGTGAATTGAACCAAAATAACTTATCACTCATAAACTCCTTAACTAATAAACTATTCACTAAATATGAAACAACAATGGCCCCTCTTCGAGGTATTTATCAGAAGTAAAAACGGACTGGAACACAGGCACTGTGGAAGTCTGCATGCTGCCGATGCCGAAATGGCCCTGGAAAACGCAAGAGATGTCTATACACGTCGTGCTGAAGGTGTCAGTATATGGGTGGTGGAATCCAAATATATTACTGCATCCAACCCGGAAGATAGTGGCGAATTATTCGAGCCGGCAAAGGATAAGATATACAGGCATCCAACCTTTTATGATCTTCCTAAAGAATTAAAAAATATCTGATGCAAAAGAATATTTACGAATATCTGCTTATGCTCGGGGACAATTCCATGATCCTGGGTCATCGCTTGTCCGAATTGTGTGGTCATGGTCCGAGCCTGGAGACAGATATAGCACTTACCAATATATCACTGGACTTGTTTGGACAGGTACGTTCATATTTTCAGTACGCTGCTGAATTAGCTGTTGGAGATGCTACCGAAGATTCTGTGGCATTTATGAGAGAAGAATTTCAATACAGGAATGTCGTTCTTGTAGAGCAGGAGAATAAAGACTTTGCGCATGTCATCACCAGGCAATTTTTATTTGATGCCTATTATTTACCGGTTTTACAATTCCTGGTGGACAGTAAGGATAAAACAATTTCAGAGATTGCACAGAAATGTATCAAGGAATTAAGATATCATTATCGGTTTTCTTCCGAATGGATAAAAAGACTGGGTGATGGTACCGAGTTAAGTCACAATAAAATACAGGATGCTGTCAACCTCTTGTATCCTTACAGCTCAGAATTCTTCAGGATGAATGATATAGAAGAAGAAATGATGAACCTGGGCATCGGTCCGGACTTAAACGATATCAGGAAAAAATTTAATAACAATGTCGTTGCAATATTTGCGGAAGCAGGAATATCCATACCGGAAACACAGCGCTTATATGATAATGGGAAAAATGGAGTCCATTCCGAACACCTGGGATACATCCTCAGCCAGTTACAATATATGCAACGCGCCTATCCAAATATGACATGGTAACTTCAGAATTACATATCGACAATCCATTGATCAAAGTTACACTTGAAGAGATCAAAGACCCCGAAATACCAGTTCTTTCTGTCATGGATATGGGAATTATCAGGGATGTAAAAATCAACGACAAGTCTGTACATATAAAAATCACACCTACTTATTCCGGATGTCCGGCAATGGATACGATTGCAACAGATATCAAATTAGCTATTGATGGTCTTGGATATGACACGGAAGTAAAATTGATTTTGCACCCGGCATGGACTACAGACTGGATCACAGAGCGCGGTAGAAAAATGCTGGAAGCATATGGCATTGCTGCACCCCTGGAAGAATCACTTGACAAACGTGCTTTGCTGGATGGAGAACGACTTGTTAAATGTGTCAGGTGCGGATCTACAAATACAAGAATGGTTTCCCAGTTTGGATCTACCGCCTGTAAGGCATTATTCCAGTGCGAAGACTGCAAGGAACCTTTTGATTATTTTAAATGTCTAAAATAAAATCGTGGAAGAGGTACTCATATTTGAAAAGGTCGGTAAAGTAGGAAAGATCACACTGAATCGTCCCGATAAATTCAACAGCTTTAATCGGGACATGGCAATGAAATTCCTGGATGCCATCAGGGACTGTGAATCCGATAACAATATCGGAGCCATCTACATTTCAGGAAGCGGAAAAGCATTTTGTGCAGGACAAGACCTGAAGGAAGCGATCGATCCGGATAATGGATTAACGCTAGAAAGAATAGTCAGGGAACATTACAATCAAATGGCACTTTCTGTTTATAATTGTCCCAAACCCATAGTTGCGGCAGTTAATGGTGTCGCTGCAGGAGCAGGCGCTAATCTTGCATTGCTATGCGATATTGTCGTCGCAAGGGAATCGGCCAGTTTCATACAGGCATTCAGCAAGATTGGATTGATCCCGGATACTGCAGGAACATATGCCCTGCCGAGGCTGGTTGGTTTTCAGAAAGCACTGGCTTTGGCCATGCTGGGCGATAAAGTCGGTGCAAAGGAAGCAGAACGTATCGGCATGA
>JABDPK010000135.1 GCA_013042795.1 Saprospiraceae bacterium
CTTTGGAACATACTGATCAATCAATTCCTGATTGCCAAAATTGATGATTAGGTGCGCTGAACCTCCGGTCAGGCCGGTATATCCCGTTACATGATTGTGAGCCGTTTCATATATATGTGCCAATGCATTTGCCATGACAACCGGCAACTGCATTCCTCCATGATCATAATCGAAACTAGTTCCTATAAATCCGATTGATCCCGCATCCTTCATGAATTTACCGATCAGCGGATGCACGATGATTTCCCCATCCTTGTAATGTGCCGCTTGCTGATCCAGCTCCCTGAACAGAGGAAACAGGTGTTTGTCAGAGTAATCTTTGGCAGAACTCAAAAGCATATTGAAACTTTCTGCGTCATAATCCATGTACCTTTCAAAAGCACATAATTGTTTTACATTCAAAACTTCGTGAAGGATAAATTTAACGTGGTCGATATTTATGTACCTTGGCATAGCAACATTTTATTATTCAATCGAAAATAATTGATTTTCAACGGGGATTTATAGATATTTAATTTTCTTTACTCAAAGTTAAATTTTTAATTTGTTGAAAAGTCAAAAGTTTTCATTTTAACAGACGAATAAACAAAACTGAATCACTCCTATGAATTACAGAATACAAAAGGTAGCCGTTCTTGGATCAGGTGTTATGGGCTCAGGTATTGCATGTCACCTCGCAAATGTTGGTATGGAAGTTCTTCTCCTGGACATTGTACCTTTCGACCTTGACGAATCTGAAAAAATGAATCCGGCAGCACGTAATCGTATTGTCAATGATTCACTGAAAAGATGTATCAAATCCAAACCATCACCACTGTATTCAGCTTCTTTTGCCAACAGGATTTCGACTGGTAATTTTGAGGATGATTTTGAAAAGATTAAAGATGCGGACTGGATTATAGAAGTTGTTGTCGAAAGACTGGATATCAAACACCAGGTCTTTGAGAAGGTTGAGAAATACAGAAAGGCAGGATCCCTGGTCACATCCAATACCTCAAGTATCCCAATCAAAATGCTGGCTGAAGGCCGATCGGAAGAATTCTGCAAACATTTTTGCGGAACACACTTTTTTAATCCACCGAGATACATGCCTCTCCTTGAGGTGATCCCACACTCGGGTTCCGATCAGAATGTCATCGATTTCTTCATGGACTTTGGTGATGTTTACCTCGGTAAGGAAACGGTTCTATGTAAAGACACGCCGGCATTTATTGCAAATCGTATCGGTGTGATGTCAGGTACCAAAATGGCCCAATTGACTGATAAATATGAGATGCGCATTGAAGAAGTTGATGCCATTACAGGACCATTGATCGCAAGACCCAAAACTGCGACTTACAGATTACAGGATCTCG
Organism: Saprospiraceae bacterium; assembly: GCA_013042795.1. The sequence goes on from JABDPK010000135.1 coordinate 1,356, forward strand.
TCGGGATTGATACGAGTGATAAGGTCAGCAATTTTGTTATGGCTAATGTCACCAATGACAAGTTCTTCGAAAGTATGAAGGAGCAACCTGCCCCGGCATACATGAAGTTTCTTTTGGACAATAAATTCCTGGGGAACAAAACAGCTAAAGGTTTTTACGAAAAAACAAATGAAAAAGACGAAAAAGGGAAAAAGATCATCAAGGCCCTGAATCTGAAAACACTCGAATACGAAAAAGCCATCAAACCAAAACTCGCTGCCGTGGCCGAAGCCAAAGGCATAGAATTATTTGATAAAAGAATGAATACCCTGGTCGATGGGACAGAAAGGGAAAACAAATTCCTCAAGGAATATTTTGCTGCCCTTTTTGCCTATGCCTCCAATAGGGTCCCTGAAATATCAGATCAGTATTATGCCGTGGATGATGCAATGCGTGCCGGATATATGTGGTCATACGGTCCATTCGAATATTGGGATTATCTCGGTATCGAAAAAGGTATCCGGATCGCTGAAGAATGCGGTGAAGTAGTTGCTGACTGGGTCAAAGATCTTGTAGCAAAAGGTATTACCAATTTCTACAGGTTCGAAAACGGCCAAAGAGAATACTGGAATCTCGATACTGCATCCTACCAGGCAGTACCGGGCACAGAGAGCTTCATTATACTTGACGGGTTGCGCGATAAAACACCGATCATCAAGAACAGTGAATGCACGGTACATGATATCGGGGATGGTGTAATGTGTGTTGAATTTACTTCCAAAAGCAATGCTATAGGTGAAGGTATCGGTAAAGGAATCCATGAAGCCGTACAAAAATGCGAGGAAGAAGGTTGGAAAGGTGTCGTGATAGGCAACAACGCCAAGAACTTCACGGTCGGTGCCAACCTCATGAATGTCGGGATGCTCGCTATGCAAAAGCAGTTTGATACTCTCGATAAAATGGTGGACGAATTCCAGTCATTGAACATGTACCTGCGTACATCCAAAGTACCCGTAGTAGTTGCCACGCAAGGCTACGTCTTTGGTGGTGGTTGTGAAATATCCATGCATTGTGATGCAGGTATATACGCTGCAGAATCCTACATTGGTCTTGTTGAAGTTGGCGTTGGTCTTCTGCCCGGAGGTGGAGGAACCAAAGAAATGGCACTCCGAGCTTCAGATGCCTACTTCGAAGGTGACGTCCAGATCCCTACCCTCATTAACCACTTCAAACCGATCGCGACAGCACAGGTTGCTACTTCTGCCTACGAAGCATTTGAAACAGATTTATTGATCAAAGGCAAAGATGTAGTCTGCCTGAAGACACCAAAAAATATAGCTACCGCCAAAGAAAAAGTATTATCCCTGGCCGAACATTATGTTCCCCCGGCACCAAGAAATGATGTTGAAGTACTCGGACGCACAGGCCTGAGTGCCCTCTATACAGCCATCAACGAATTCAGACTCGGTGAATATATGTCTGATTATGATGTAGAGGTCGCAAGGAAAGTAGCCTATGTGATGTGCGGCGGAGATCTCACCGGTAGCCAGAAAGTCAGCGAACAATATCTCCTGGATATCGAACGCGAAGGCTTCCTCAGTCTACTAGGTAATCAGAAGACGCTGGATCGGATACAGCATATATTGATGTATAATAGGCCATTGCGTAACTAGGTTTAGATATTGAGATTTCGGGAAGCCGTGATTTCGGGATCTTATAAACTTCGGATAGAAAGTAAATTATAGAACAATGAAACATGAATACAGACAACTAAAAATCTGGCAATTAGCCAGGGAGATCAATAAAAAAGTTTATTCGATTTCTGAAAATTTTCCAGCTACTGAAAAATTTGGTTTGATTAGTCAGATTAGAAGGGCTTCAATTTCGATAGCATCAAATATATCTGAAGGAAGCAGTTATGAAAGTCCTAAAATGTTTGGCAACTATCTCCAAATAGCTCTTGGGTCTTTATGTGAGGTTGAAACTCAGTTTTATTTGGCAGTTGACATTAACTACTTAAAGAGAAATATTCTTGAAGAAATAATTGAAATGACAGATATGTTAAAACGAATGATCATATCATTTAAAAAAACACTTTAAGAACTAAACTGGGATCTCGAAATCTCAAAATCTCGAGATCCCAAAATCTAATAATTATGCAAGCGTACATAATCAAAGGCTACCGTTCCGCCGTAGGAAAAGCCAAAAAGGGCGGATTTAAAAATTACCGGTCAGATGATCTGGCTGTGGATGTGATCAAATACCTGATGGATCAGACACCC